>CAZFSQ010000104.1:0-7217 GCA_964521975.1 uncultured Oligoflexales bacterium
TAAAAGTCCCCATGCACAAGAAAATAAAATATGAGGGGTTTTACTCTTTAGTTTTCGATCTTCGATGATTTTACATGCCCATTCATAATCTTCGAGACTGGTTAGAACAAATTTAATTTCATCTTTATCTTTTATTAAACTTAAATTTTCCCAATGGTTTTTTTCCACCATCTGACTGCCTGGAGTTTTAATATCTAAAATGATTTTTACTTTTTCATTTACTCGTACAATGGATTCGCTTCCCCCTGTTTCAAGCATGACTTCATAGCCATTTTGGACTAATAAATTAAAAAATGAAAAAACGTTCTCCTGAGCCAAAGGTTCCCCCCCTGTTACTTCCACTAACTTAACAGGAGAAAATTTTTTAATTTCTTCTAAAATATTTTCAAAACTCATTTTCTTTCCATCATAAAACGCATAGGCAGAATCACAGTAGCGACAACGGAGTGGACAACCCGTGAGACGAATAAAAATGCAGGGCAACCCTTGAAGTGAGGATTCTCCTTGGAGGCTAGAATAAATTTCGGTGATGGTTAATTCTTCACAATTGGGCACGGCAAGTGGTTCTCATTCATCAATCACTAACTAATTATTTTCTTTTTAATCAATTCAAATTGGTCTTCGGGTGCATTCACCAAAAAATCATCTCCTAAGCTATGAAAATCTTTCTGCGTAAGAGTTTCAAGATAATCACAAAGTTTTATTTCTGACAAGTCAGATATTACTTCAGATAGTCCCATGACAAACTGCGAGTGACTTCTCCCTTCGCGATAGTCGGGAATTTTAGAGGGAAAAGCGAGGTATTTTTCTAACAACTCTGATCGGGCATGGACTAAAAAGGATGCTTGATACAGTAAATAATTTTTAGACCTAAAAAGAGATGTCCCAGCAATTTTTTTATCTTGAAAAGAAAGATCGCTGATCCCTTTCTGTTTTAAGTCACTCAAAGGGGGCCACTTTTTACCAAGAAATTCGATCAAATTTTGATGAATCGACCTAAAATAAAAATCATTATCGTAAAATTTTTTTACCCAACAGCCGATACTTAAAACAACGCAACCATCATGTAATATAACCGTTCCACCGCCTCCATAACGTCGTAAAACTTTAATGGGGTTTTGATGATATGTTTCTAAAATACATTCCCTTAAAAAGTCATTCGATCGCCCAAGAACAATGATAGGTTCTTTAGGAATCCAAACTTTATGATGAAAAACTTGGTGGGCTTGATTAAAAACTTGATCATCAATCCACATTTTTAAAAGGAGACCTTGCCAAATAAACGCATGATCGTTACAGCGACAGAAAAATAAATTAAAATTCCTAGAACATCGACAATCGAAGCAATAAAGGGTGAAGAACTCACCGCTGGGTCCATCTTCAAACTTTTAATAAGAAATGGGAGCATGGAACCAACAACGGCTCCGATCGTTACAATACTCACAAGCGAGAGAAAAATAATTATACTCACCAAATGATCTTGATCCCAGGTTATAGCTCGAATATAGCCAAGGATACCCAAGATGATTCCAAGTATTAATCCCATTCCAATTTCACGAGAGAATACTTTTCGCCAATCAAGTAACGTCATTTCCTTAACAGCGAGTCCACGAATAATCAAGGAGGCTGCTTGGGAACCTGAGTTTCCCCCCGATGAAATAATGAGAGGGACAAAGTAAACAAGGAATCGCATATTCATAATCGCATCATCAAAATATTTAAGAGCTGTTCCGGTAAATAGCTCACCAATAAAAATGACCGATAACCACCCCGCCCTTTTTTTAACCATGGTCAATAGGGGAGTAGAAAAATAAGAATCCTCTAATGTTGCCTGACCACCGAACTGTTGAATGTCTTCGGTAGCCTCTTCTTCAGCGAGATCAAAAACATCGTCTGAGGTTAAAATTCCTACCAACTTTGCTTCGTCATCAATCACAGGAATGACGGCACGATCATATTTTCTAAATGTATCAACCGCAATTTCTTGATCTTCACGAGCATTCACCAAGACATAACTTTGATGCATGATGTCTTCAATCTTAACGGTCTGTGGATCTGCAAGAATAAGTTCTGCAAGACTGACTTCCCCTCGGTATCTATCGTCTTCATCTGTGACAAATAAATAATGTAGAGATTCTTCTTCGAGAGGAGAGCCATTCCACTGAATATAATCAATCGCTTCTTTGACCGTCATTTTTTCATGAAGTGCTAAAAACTCTGGCGTCATATAGCGACCGACAGATTCATCGGGGTAACTTAAAAGTTGCCAAGCAAGACTTCTCTCATCGGGAGAAAGTTTAAGAAGAATTCTTGAGCTTAATTCTTGACTCAAAGATTCAAGAATTTTCGTTCGATCATCTGGCTGAATTTCATTCATTAATGCAATCACGACAACTTCAGGCAATTCACTTAGAAACTTTTCCTGAACATCAATGGAAAAGTGTGTAAAAATTTCTGCTCGTCTTTTTTTGGAGACCATCCGAAAAAAAGCGATAGCTTGCCCCGTCTCAAACTTTGTAAAAAGTTCTGCAAGATCGGCTTCCTCTAGTTTGGCAAGCATGGACCTTAGCTGCTTATAATGTCTTTTAGCTAGAGCATCTTGAAATTTTTCAGGTTCAAACATTTAAAACCTTTTATTGAATGAAACAATTATATGAATTTTCAGAATACAAGTTTTTAAGTAACTGACATAGAAATTTATCTTTCTTTGCCACTAAATTGGCTTCTTTTTGGTCTTTCAAAACAATTATTTTTTCTTGAGCATTAAGGATTAAAATCGAGTCGCGTGATTTTTGAACTATCTCAGATGGAATTTTATCCTGCCAATGATCCTGATATTCTATTTCTGATTTTTTCAACTGATGAGCAATTTTTAGTTCGATAAACGGTGGGCCGTCATTTATTTTAATCCAAGCTGCATTTTGATTGGGTTTAATATCGGTAACCGTTAACTTGAAATCTTCAATATTCATTTTTATTTTTGTACTTAAAAGATTTGCCAAATAGCGATTAGGGTTATCTTGGCAATCTATCATTTCTAAAGTTTTTTCTTTAATATCATCGAGAGGTTTTTTAAAATAGATATATTTTTTTTCATGAACTAAATCCCAAAAGTCTTCATTACTCATGGCGTGAAGATCTTCGATGACTTGCACGGGGATTTTTTTAGCCCCCACAAAATAACTCATAAACACATGATGGTGTCCGTCTAATATGAGTAACCCCATAGGGGCTTTGATCACTTGGATGGAATCTTTCAATGGTAATAAGCTTAAACCGTTTGAAAAATTGAGATGCCATTCATTTTTTTTATCATCCCAATAAAAACCTAGTTCTTCGCGATCTTTTTTTAATTTAGTCATCACATGACGAATGGAAAACTCGTCCTGTCCTGGTTTCAACAATCCGATATCGACATAAGTATTTCCAGAAATTTTTTCGGGTTCGTAAGAAGTATTTTTTATTTTTTCATATTGATGATGAATGATTTGCCAAAACTCATCGTTGGATGGATGAAGACGAGCAGCATCATCTTTTGCGAATAGGTGAAAAGATGCTAAAAGTGATACGTACAAAAAATAGCGATAAAAAAACATAGGTGGATACTCTCTTACTAAAAATTGTATCACTCAAATCTTTAAATTAAACTCGAAAAATTTTCTTTTAAAGTTTTTTCATCTAATTTTTTAAGCAGTGGGAAAAAATGACGAACGCTCGTTTGGGGATTCGCATTAAAAAATTCTGAAGATTTTTCGATGAGAAGATTTAAGATTTCTCCGATCGTATAATTGTCCGAAGGACTTGTGGGATAAAATTCATCTGACTCTAAAAAAAAGTTTTCCTGGACCGTCGATTGCTTAATAATCATTTTTTTTTCAATTAAAAATAAAAGAGCATCATCAATCCATGTTCTAGGAAAATTTTCTCCTCGATAAATTTCTTTTAGAGAAAGCCCCTTTGTTTTACTCTCTTTAAAGTGTAAATAAATACGGATGAGCATTCCCAAAGGAAGCAATGCCTTTAACTGATGATTTCGTAATTTTTCGGAGGCTGATTTTGCATCCGTCAAATAGTTCAAATATCCATCCTTCCACCCTTGCTCCACACGCCAAGAGATGAGAGACCCAATTAAGACCACAAGCCAGTTGACATAAAGCCAGAGCAAAAAAATTGGGACTGCGGCAAGGGTTCCATAAATATTTTCATAGTTATAAAATCGGCTAGTATAAAAACCATAAAATGACTTACTCAATTCAAAAAGCAATAAGCCTGAAAAGGCTCCCCACATGGCTGCTCTATTACTTACCAAACAATTAGGTGTAATTTTGTATAAAAGAAAAAAAATAATCCACTGAACTGCTAATGAGCCGATATATCCTAAAAATAAAAAACCATGACTTTCAGAAATATTTTTTGCAAAGGGGTTCATGTGGGATAAATTAAAACCAGAAATAAGACCAATCGCTAAAGGAATTAAAAAAGCTCCCAAAGTTAGAAATGTCCAAAAATAAACAAATCGTATGAGTAAATGTCTTTCCTTCTCGACCTGCCATATTTTATTAAAAGCTAATTCAATTTGTCTAAGGAGCATCGTCAAAGTAAAGAGCAGTCCAATAATTCCAGAGAGTCCAATTTTTTTCATATCCAAATTCGAGATGAATGTTTCAATGTAATTGACAAGATTTTCACCACTGCCTTGAGCTAGGTGATGAAGAATAAAATTTTTTGCTTCTGCGATTAAAGAACTTTTATCTCCCACCATGGGTTCAAATAGTGAGATGAGAGCAAAAACGCAAGCTAAGGAGGGGACTAAAGAGAAGAGTGTGACATATGCCATCCCACTTGCATGACGAAAAAGATCACAATTTTGAGTGTCGGAAATAAGTATTCGTAAATAATAAAAAAGGCGTTTCAATGCCGACTCAACTCTTTATCATTTTTAATTTGAATCCAATTTTTAAGATGCTTCAAATATTCTTCGTGGTGGGTTTTCGATAAACGCAAGTTTAAAAATTCGTCCCATAATGTTTCCACTAATTCTTGGCAGAAAGAAACAATTTCCAAGCGTTTCTCAATGGCAGAGGATTTTTCCCACACAAGATGTTCCAGCGTTCCTATGTGAATTTTTTCGGGTTGTAGTGCTTTTGAATTTAAATAAAAACTAAACGAACCTAGCCCTCCTGGTAAAGACACGCCCAATTTAATAGAATTTAAAAACTTCCCAGAAACAAGAGCCAACTGTGCTTCTTCGGAGTGAGAGGGGGAGCCTCCTTTATATTTTTGTTGGCGAACTTTCCCTGAAGAACTTGAAAAAGAAAGCTCGTCATCAAGCCACATTTCAAGAGAATCGGCTCTTCCCAACCAAGGGAAAGAAATTTTTTCATCATCTAATTTTAATATGCCAGATTGATCCTCTACTTTTTGCCAAAGCCACAAAAAAAACTCGGAAAGGATAAAAGATTTTGTTTGTAAAAGACTTAAATTTTCGTCCACAGGCTACCCTTTCAAAAATAAAAATAGAAATAAAGCAATATTTTCTTTGTGTTAGATTTGTAATGATTGTGGATAAACTGTGAATATCTCAAACGCTCAAATAAAAACGTATCATAATAATTTTAGTGCGAAAGTTAATATAGTAACGTACTGAAAAGTGATGTCAACAAAAAATTAATCTAATTTTTAAATTATGTTTTCATAACTACGCGAGCAAGGTTTTTAAGGTATAATTATTTTTATGAAACTAATTTATCCAGGTTCTTTTGACCCCATTACACGCGGTCACGAAGACATGATCGAGCGGGCATCAAAAGTATTCGACCATGTCATTATAGCTCTAGGTCAAAGCGATGATAAAAAGAAACAACTTTTTTCTTTAGATGAAAGAATAGAGTTGATTAAAAAATCTTGTACAAAAATAAGAAATGTTCACGTTCACAGCTACCAGGCACTCACCGTAGATTTTGCTAAAAAAATGGGGGCTTCTTTTATCCTAAGAGGTTTAAGGTCGGAGTCTGATTATTCCTATGAAGTGCAACGTGCATTGATGAATCAGTCAATTGATAAAAATATTGAAACTATTTTTATGGCTTCTAGTCCACAATATAGTTTTATTTCCTCCACTCTTGTTAAAGAAATTGCTTCCTATGGTGGAGAATTGACTTCTTTGGTTTCTAAACATGTTGTAGATGCTCTTAAAAAGAAGTTTTGACATGAAGTTTTTTATTTTTTTTTGCATCACTTTTTTAAGTTACTTTGCTCATTCTCAATCGTCTCCATTTAATATTGAAATCACATCTCACTCGGCGACGGAGTTAAAAATATTTCGTGGTGATTCCATTGAATTAACAATTTCTGCTAAGGGAGAGAATATTAATTATTTTTGGTTTTTAGACAGAGAACTGATGTGTAAAAAAGATAGCTGTGAGATTCAGTCAGAATCTATGGAATTAGGGCGACACTATATTCGTGCGATCGTGCTCAATAAAAGTTTATCTAAATTTGTCGAATACAATTTGGAAATTCTTCCACGTCCCCCAGAACATTTACCGCATAAAATTAAACCTGATATTGTTTCACGGAGTTTTGGAGTGAAAACAATTTCTAAAAATGAGCCGGTTGCGTTTTCATTACATGGGATCGGTTATCTATATAATGACAAAAGCTCGAAGATGATTGATACGCAGACGGAACCTATTTATTGGGATGAAACCGTTAGAACGAATTCGGAAAGTTCTCTCAAAGTTGGACGTATTGGTTTAGAAGAATTGCTGTTGCCGCCATCTTCTGAGATTAAACTTTCCATCGGCCCCGCTTACAGGTATTTCGTTAGTCTCAAAAAAGGTTCCCTTCGCGTGAGAAATGTATCGAATAAACCAGGTCTCATTACTTTTGTTTCTGACAGTTGGTTACAAGTTGATGGCAATGAAAAATCTGATTTTATTTTAGAGCGAGATGAAAAAAATAATAGGGTTGGTGTAACAGTTTTGAGAGGAGAGGTGAGAATTATAACCGCCAAAAAAACTTGGCAACTGCAAGCCAAAGAATTTTTAAGTATCTCTTCAAAAGATATGCGGGATGAAATTAAGCTACACCCTGGTCCAGCTAAAATCGCTCAAATCATTAGAAAAACAACGCCGGAACATCTTGAAGAAGCGTTTTTTCAATACAAGGCGACGGTCCTGTCAACATCCTCAGCCGAGGATGCAGCAACCGGAACA
>CAZFSQ010000105.1:0-7093 GCA_964521975.1 uncultured Oligoflexales bacterium
TACTAACTCTTATATTTTATACATAATAAATAATTTTAATAAACTTTATAAAATAAATTGACTTTTTTAATAAAATAAACTATTTTAATGAAAACAAAAAAACTATGAAAAAAATCAAATCATCTGCCATTTTATTTCTCTTTTTATCCTTATTCAATAAGCTCCACGCCCAAAACAATTCTTCATCATTGACCTATGAAGACGCACTGTCAATATCAAACTATCAAAAAGATTCGCCCAGTTTTATTGAGATCACACTCAATTTTTCGCAAGATCCCAATCAGCCCAAAGAGCAAACAGTCAATATCTTTGAAGCTGACCCTTCGACAATTATTGGCATCATGCAACTTCTTCTGATTCAAACTGAAGATACGATGAAGCAATTTGTTGGAAAACTAAAATTGAATGATCGCCGTTTCATGGAAATTTCTAAAAATAAAGGATCAGATGAAAACAGTTTTGATCCTTCGATGATGGAGGTTTGGCAACAAGCTGCAAAAAAAACTCTTCTTCAACTTGCTCTTGATCATTCGCTAGAAAATATATTGCCATCTGATCGCAGAAAAGCTGCCTCGACTTTACTTTATTCCCTCCATCAAATTGATGATAAAGCCAAGGATAAATTGGCAGGTCCTTTCGTTAAAACATTTTTTAGTTCTTGCCGTGATTTTATGGATTGTCACGAGATGCTTACGGAGATCGCCCGTTCGGACGATGTTCTGGCAGATGTAATTATTAACGACTCATGGATAGATCAAATAGAAAATAATTTAGATCAAATTAAAAATCCTTTTTTATCTATGATTTTAAAGTTTAGACTGAACACACTTTTAAACTATTCTTATTTTTATCACTTTACAGGATTACATGCTCTTTCAAGCAAGGGAAAAGTTCCCACGCTTACCAAAGAGCAAGCTCAGGCCATTCGCGAAAGAATTGATGGCACGATTTCTCAAGTGGGTCTTTGGCATCAGGCGATTGGCTTTGTGAGGGATCAATATTCAAAAAAAGAGGGGGCCAATGAAAATGATATGCCTACTGATTTTGAGCTGATGACAGAAGAAGTCGCCAACTATTTTATTTTATCTATGATTTTTCCATCGAAAGAAAATAATCAAAGTGATGAAGCAGGGCTTATGGCTCCCGCGTGGAGAAATCGAAGTCTTGCTCAAAAAGAAAAAATTAAAAATGGCAATGATGTTTTAAAAGCCGAGATGCTTAAGACTTTTCCTGCTCAGATCGTGCAAGGTTTCTATATGACTTATTATAGTAACCTCGCTCTCAAGTATTATTTAAAAAGATGTGAAAATAAAAGTGCTGATCCGTTTTTAAATATTTTTGAAACGGTTTTAAAGCATGGTGTCTATGAGCAAGAATCTATTAACCCCATCGGAGCATTTTTTACTTTCATTCATTTTTCTAAATATGAATTTTATCTACCGAATAGATATCGCTGGTTCGATCTTCAACAAAAATATTTAGAGGCTCTAAGATCAGGTTTTTTAAAGTTTCAAGACAATAGCGAATTTGGTGGCAATAGAGATTTTATTTCACCAGCCTTTATTGATTTTCAAGAAACTATATTAAGATCGCAGTTTCAAGAGATTTCTAAATTCACAGAAAATTTTATTCAAGCATCAATCTTTACTAAAGTATGGACGAAAGAATCCAGTCATAAAAAAGAATTTTTAAATGAACTTGAAAAGTGGGCTTCGATCAATATTTCCGGGTTTCATTCTTTCTATTTTCAGTTTTTATCTTCAGGGGAGCATTTATTTTTACTTGAAAAAGCAATTCTTTCTTATAATCAAGAAAAAGATGAAAATAAAAAAACGGAATACATGGAAAAGCATGTGCTGCCTAATTATGAAAATCTTTTACAAAAATATTTAACCTTTGCTTGCGTTGGATATTTTATTCCTGTTTCTCCTGATGGAAAAATTGTTCAAGAATCTTTTAACAAAAAAGATTGGCAAAATAACTTTTCATTTCAAATCCCAGGAATGGATCAACTGGATTTTGATCTAAAAAAGATTTGCGGAAATAATACACAAAATATTTCACAAACTGTTTTTAATTATCTCCGCTATGAGAGCGAAAAAACTTTGGCTAAAGGCGATTGGCGAGACTATGCCGATGCTCTGGCTCCTATCGCAGGGGATACGGTTATTCTTTTAGGCTCTGGATATCTCGCAGGTAAGCTTTTAGGGAAATTAGTTTTTAAATCTTTTATTGGTCAAACGTTTAGTTCCTTTGCTAATCTTGCATTATTTATGACCATTCGACGAGTAACCTATTTTGGAATGGATCAAATACAAGAGAAAACAGGTCTTCTCCGTTTTATGCCAGCACAAAAATTTTCAGGTTGGGGAAATGAAATTTCTAATTTTGGAACCGATTTTGCCATCGGTGCTCCGATCATTTTACTCATGCCCGCTTTTAATGCTCTTGCTCTAAGGCAGGTTTATACAAAATCAGCTTTACCATTTGGAAAAAAGTTTTCTCATCTAAGCTCACAACAAATTGAACAATATTACATTATGCGTGGGACAAGAGTTTACGATAAAACACTTTCCAGTTTCACTTATAATCCAGGCGGCTATTCAATGAGGGAAGAATTTATGTCCATTGCGTTACCTATGAGTTATCAAATGGGGGCTTATACAGGAATTTCTTTTTTCATGAACTATTCTCAAACAAAAATTCTTTTATCTAAAGAGGGAAGAGATTGGAAACATCTTCAACCGTTTTTATCCAATCAAGTGATGCCGACTTTTGCTTATACTTCGGCATTTTCAAGTTTTAGAATTTTTTACATCAATCGAATGGTAAGAAATAAAACCATGCAGCAAACGATGGAACGTGCCGCTAAGGGAGAAGCAACTCTCGAAGAAATTCAGTCCCTCAATCCACCAGCAAAATTTGAGCTGTATCGTGTTTTAGGATTAAAGCCACTTAAAAATTATAATATCGCTGAACTTGAAAAATCATTTCAAGAAGCGGATCAACTAAGAAAATATGACGTGTCTACTTTACGAAAAGCTTTCAACACACTTTCAGATCCTGAATTTAAATCTGCGTATGATTATCAAGAGCGAATGTCTGGTTTAAGAAGCTACGGAGCGAATGCCATGACGGATGATCTTGGAATTGTGATGAGATTTTTTTATAAGTAGATCGAGCATTGATCTTTTCAAAATTTTTAGATACTTTGCTAATATCGTGAAAAAAATATTGCTAATTTTATTTTTAATAGATTTATCCTTTCCTTGCGAAGTTTTTCTTTCAGAAATTATTTCTATTGAAGAAGAGTGTGAGCAAAAGGAAATCAGTGTTCTACGACAGAAAGATGAAAAAAATAAACCCAATTTAATTCAAGCAAGACATACAAAAAACAAGCACCTCATTAAATTTTATAAAAAAACTGAAATTCTCCATTTGCTCCAACCTTATTTTTCTATATTCCTTTCCAATCATAATGGTTTTGGTGGTTTTATTCTGTCTTAAATTTTTTTCTTCACTAAATAAAAAATCAATTTAATTTTTAAGCTTATTGCGGGCAAGAGGGGTAAAAATTTATGCAAAAACTTGTACAAGGTATTCACGAATTTCAACAGAATGTTTTTCCTGAGCATAAAAGGTTCTTTGAAAATTTAGAAAAGGGTCAAAATCCTTCTGCGTTATTTCTTACGTGTTCTGATTCAAGAATTAATCCCAATTTAATTACGCAGACGGAACCAGGGGAATTATTTATTGTTCGTAATGCTGGTAATATTGTTGCTTCGGCACAAAAAAGTGGAGGGGGAGAAATCGCCAGTATTGAATATGCGGTGGCTGCCTTAAAAATTCGCGATTTAATTATCTGTGGTCATAATGATTGCGGAGCTATGCGGGGTCTTATTGATCCTAGTTTATGTGAAAAATTACCCCACATGAAGGAGTGGTTAACAAATACAGAAAAAACTAAAAATATTATTCAGACCGCTTACCAACATTTAAAAGACCAAAATCTTTTAACTGCAACGGTTGAAGAAAATGTTCTTGTACAGATAGAAAATTTATTAACCCATGACTTTATCCGTCAAGCTGTCGATGCTAAGCAACTTAGGCTTCATGCTTGGGTTTACCATTTTTCTAAAGGCGATATTTTTTCTTTTGACCAGGAGAAGCATGATTTTATTTCTATCGCCGATCATGAACCAAGACCTATTCGTGTTTCACAAATATCGGAACTTCAAGAATAATAGTCAATGAATAAAAATTTAATTTTAATCAACCTAAAAGCATCCCTCACGGTTTATTTAGTTGCTCTGCCATTAGCTCTTGGAGTTTCTATTGCTTCGGAAGTCCCTCCCATTTATGGACTCATTAGTTCTGTAATTGGAGGAATTCTTGTTGGCTATTTAAGCGGAGCACCTCTTCAAGTTAGTGGTGCTGCTGCTGGTTTAGTGGTTATTGTTCATGATATCGTGGACCGACATGGGTTATCTGGTTTAGCCATTGCAACTATTGTTGCAGGAGCATTTCAACTTAGTTTATTCAAGCTAAAACTAGGAAAGTTTTTTTCTAATATCCCACAAAGTGTTTCTTTTGGAATGCTCGGTGGAATTGGTGGACTAATTTGTCTCAGTCAATTTTTTATACTATTCGATCTTATTCCTTACTCCAGCGGTTTAGACAATTTAAAAGGAATGGGTAAGTTTTTTTTAGGACTTTTTACTCTTAATCTTTCGCCAAATATTATTTTTCCTGCCGTTATTAGCATAAGTTCTTTATTTTTTTTGAACTCGTGGAAAAAGATTTCAAAATTTTTTCCTAAACTTTTATCGGCTCCCATTATTATCTGTATATTATCTGCTTTAATTGTTCGTGGATTTTCATTGAACACAAAGCATCTTAATTTAGATCAGCTTTCACTTGATAGTATTTTTTCTTTTTTTCATTTTCATTATTACCATAAAATTTTAGATTTTCATCTTTGGTTAGAAGGTATCGAACTTGGTTTGATTGCTAGTGTTGAAACATTATTAACTGTCGGAGCGACTGACAAACTACATTCACTAGGAAAATCAAATTTTGATCGCGAGTTAAAAGCTCAAGGAATTGGAAATTTATGTGCTGGATTTTTTGGAGCACTCCCCATCACTGGAGTTGTCGTTCGTACTACAGCCAATATTGATGCTGGAGCAACGGGTAGATCCTCAACAATATTTCATGGAATTCTTATGCTTGTTTCCATTTTATATTTAACAGATTTAATTTCTTTAATCCCACTTTCCGCTCTTGGAGCTATTTTATTTTATACAGGAATAAAATTAATTAACGTTAAATTTATTTTGAAATTATTCAGAGAAAATTTTTTTGATGGACTTACTTATATGATAACTTTTTTGACAATTATATTTGTAAATTTATTAGTGGGTGTAATTTTGGGCTTGGTTTTTTATTATCTTACTTCTTCTTCAAAACCACCTGTCGAAAAAGGCCGTTAAATTTTTCAGCCTCAAATTGAAACGCCTGAGACTCATATCCAGGTGCAGAAATTACGATTTGGTGTTCCCCTGCTAAGGTTACGCGGTGAATATAGGCTTCATGAAAATAAGATATTGTTCGAGTAGAATTGGAAACAGATACATCAACCTGTGGTAAAACTCTATTCTTAGAATCAGTGACTCGCAGATGATAACCCATAAGACCTGAGTTTAAATACATGTACATGGCATTGCGATTTTCTTTCCACACATTGCCAAGATAAAAAGCGGATGGCCAAAGTCTTTTCGTTAATTCGACCGTTGCATGAATCGACTGGCGATAATAGTTCGCCCAATCTTGCATCCCACCATGAATTTCAAACCATTTATGACCATAAGTCACACCGCGATCAAATCGCATATTTTTAGACATCGTTGGATTAAGATCTGCATACTGTCTTGCAAGGTGTGAAAGTAAAAAGTCATCACCAAATTTCTCCTTAGGATTGCCATTGTCTTTTGTATCCCAAGGAATATTAATGCACACTTCCCCGCTATGAAAATTAAGAGCAATTGTAAAATTATGTTGATCATGTAATTTCATAATCGCTTGAATCTCTGGCTCTCTCCCAGCCGTTGAATCATGATTGTCCACCATAAAATCAGGAAAATGGCGATTAAGATCTATGCGGTTGGCATTAAATCTTCTTTTCGCTGTATTACCATCAGGGTTCATCAGCGGCATAATAAAAATTTCGCTATGATCTACTAAATTTTTAATCTTTTCATCTTCAAGTTCATAACCATAAATCAATTCTCGAATGAGATAGAGCATCATCTCTTTGCCTGGAGTTTCATTTCCGTGCATGGAAGAAATAAATAAAAGTTTGGGCTCATGCTCTGGAGTATTATTGCTATGGACATGATCAGAAATTCTTACATACCAAAGTTCGCGACCTTCTACTGATTTTCCGGCTGAGTAAAGTTTTACGATATTCGGGTATTCTTCAGCATAAAACCGCAACTCTTCTGTAACATCTTCATAATTATGATAACCTTGAACTTCTGGAATAAACTCCACCTCATCTTCGTTATCTTCTTCTGGCTCTTGCGTTAATTCAATATTGGATTTGAGTTCAGGGGATAATTTTTCAAACTGAAATTTTTTAATGTAACCTAACTGAATTTCCCTTGAACCGCCATGCTCAGGAATAAAATCCAATTGATTCAATTCTTCAATATTTTTTTCTGTAAGATTTTTTATTTTAATGTAGTTGTACGAGTTTTGTGAATCTTCATTCTTTTGACCACAAGCGATCAAGAAAAATAGCAAAGCATATTTCATTATCCCCTCCTCAAAACAGATAAAAACTATCCCTATTCTACCAACCCCTATTTTTTTATCGAGCCTATATTTATCAGCAATAATAGGCGAACCTGCGATTAAATCAAGGAGTGGCGATTTATCAGTATTACAGACCTCACTCTTATCGCTAAAGCAAGTATGGCAAATAGGGCATTCTTTCATTAAATAATCCTTTTACTTAATCTCTATTAAAATGCATTTCGCGTAATTTAAATTTTTGTACTTTTCCAGAAGCCGTTGTAGGAAATTCTTTAAC
>CAZFSQ010000106.1:0-7087 GCA_964521975.1 uncultured Oligoflexales bacterium
TCCCACACCGCCCAAGCTGCTGCCGCTTTTTTTCTCACTCTTACATCTTCACTGGTTAATCTTAAATAATATGAGGTCAAACTATTTTTTCTCTCATCTTCAGGAATAGGTTCTAAATATTTTTCCCACGCATCAGGAAAAATATTTGACGCCCCCTCTTGATAAAACCAATCAATCTCTTTTTTGCGTAATAAAAAAATTCCTCGCAATATAAAACCTAGACAGGATTCAGGATGAGTTACTCCATACGCAAGCGAAAGCGTTGACCCCCAACTTCCACCAAAGACATGCCATTTTTTAATACCTAAATGCTCTCTTAACTTTTCAGCATCCGCAACTAAATCCCATGTCGTATTTTCTTTGAGTTCAGAAAAGGGAGTGCTCTTTCCACAACCTCTTTGATCAAATAAAACCACACGCCATTTTTTAGAATCAAAATACCTGCGATAAATTTCTTCCGTCCCACCTCCCGGACCTCCGTGAAAAAAAATCACGGGCTTACCTTGAGGATTGCCGCATTCTTCGTAATAAATGGTGTGAAGATTAGAAACTTTGAGAAAACCTGTTTGGTAAGGTTCGATCTTGGGAAATAGGATAGAGTCTAGCATAAATATAATTTCTCCAATTTAAATTAACTTATTCAAAAAATTTAATGCTGAAATAACCTCAATTCCTGTAGCCTCAACAAACTCGTATTCAGGATTGTATAATACTTGAAAGGCCGGAATATGAGTAAATTTTTTCTTCAAATATTTAAGGGCTGGGCTAATGGACATGTCTTGCAATTTACACTCAACAAACATTTGTGGCAGACGATCTTTCAAAACAACGAAATCAACTTCACGACCATCAATATCTCTAAAGTAACGCAGTTCCATATCAAAACCTTCGGTATCTTCAATATAGTGACACCACTTTAACAAATGACTGGCAATCATATTTTCAAATTTAGCTCCATCATCTTTGGGTAGCGACCAATTAAAATGATAATGCTTGGATTCCTTTTTAATAGATTTAATTTTGGGTGAATCAAAGGGCGTAACACGAAAAACATGAAAGAGTCTCTCTAAAATTTGTACCCATTTTGAGACGGTTTTATGACTCACCTCTAAATCTTCTCGCAAGGAATTTAATGATAGCGGACTCCCTACTAAATCAGGAAGCCGTATGGAAAGCAGCTCTACTTTATCCAAATCTTGCACTTGTTCAACCTTGGTCATTTCTTCTCTAATTAAGCGAGATCTATATTCTCGTGACCAACGACGAGCCTCTACTTCAGAACCCGATAAAAAAGGCTCAGGAAATCCACCTAATCGTAAAAGTTGTTCTAAATCTTTTATTTTTTTTATTTTTAACTCAGCAACAGACAGTGGGTGTAAACGTAAATAATGATATCGTCCTTGCAAGGAATCACCTCCGTAACGATAAAAATCAAGCTTAGCACTTCCAGTAACTAAAATTTTCTTTGTTTTCCCAAAACTATCGAATAATCCCTTAATAAAATTCCTCCACTTTTTATACTTATGAATTTCATCAAAAACCCATAAATTTGTCTTTGGTAATTTTCTTTCAAGAATATTAAGGCGATCCTCATCACGATCCCAATTCATATAACCTATTTTTTTTGAGCCGAGAATCTTTTTAGCTAAAGTTGTTTTACCTGCTTGACGCGGGCCACCAAGAAAGACCATTTTCTTACTTAAATCATGTAATATTTGATTTTCGAGATATCGTTTCATATTTTTAAAATACAAGATTTTTAACCACCGGTCAAATAATCTTTAGTGATTTTTAACCACCAGTCAAATAATCTTGTTTTGTCAAAACTCATATTTTCCCTGTTCTTTCATCACTATAATTTTTTTATCTCTAATCAAAATTTCTGCTCCACGTAAACGTGAATTATAATTAGATGCCATCACACTCCCATAAGCACCCACATCATGTATCACAATACAATCGCCCTTTTCTGGGCAATAAAAATAACGATCTTTACCCAAAAAATCTCCCGTCTCACACACAGGTCCGACCACATCAAATAAATCTTGTTTATTATTTTTTCTCTCAGGAAAAATTGAGATTTTATGATAAGCCCCATACAAAGATGGTCGAATAAGGTCGTTCATCGCTGCATCAACAACAATAAAATTTTTTTCTTGAGAAAATTTTACGCCAATCACCTCTGAAATTAGAAGCCCTGCATTACCAACAATAAATCTTCCAGGTTCAATATACCATTGCAAGGGATAACGTGAAAAATTTTCTCGAAAAATTTCCGCATAAGATTTCAAATCAATCTCCGATTCATTTTGATAAGAAATACCCAACCCACCACCTAAATTAACAAACTCTAGTTTAAATCCAAAATCCAATACCTCACGAATATAAAAACTCATTTTAGAAGCTGCTTCTCGCAAGGGAGAAAGATCCGACAATTGTGAACCAATATGACAAGAAAGACCGATCAGATTTAATTGTTTGGAATGGAATTTAATTTTTTTTAAAATATGAAATAAAATAGATTCGTCCATGCCAAATTTAGACGTAAGCAATCCCGTTGCAATATAGGGATTCGTTTTTGGATCAATATTAGGATTCACTCGAATCGCAATGGGAATATTTTTTTTGAGTTTATTAGCCACAAATATTAAATCATCAATTTCAAATTCACTTTCAATTTGAATGGCTCGTATTTTCGATTTTACTGCTGCCTCAATTTCACTTATTTTTTTTCCGACACCTGAATAGATAATTTTTTGCGAAGGAATTCCAGCCTTCCTAGCACGATATAATTCACCTAAAGAGACGATATCAGCACCCAAACTAAATTCACCAATCATTCTTATGATCGGGATGAGACTATTAGCCTTGACCGCATAAAAAGGTTGGCAAGGGTGATCTTTGAAAGCTTTTAAAATTTTTTGACAATTCTCTTTTATTTTTTGATAAGAATAGACATAAAAAGGGGTTGAAAATTTTTGTGCTAACTTTTCAACAGAAACTCCATCCAAGAAAATTTCATGTTTTTTTTGCTTCAATATCGAAATCATGAGGTAAAGTTTCCTGGAAAGAGTTTTTAACATCAACGATTTGTTTCAAAGCTTCTCTTTTTTCTGCACGAATTTCATTCTCAGCATCTTCAATCACTTGATCGACTGTTTGTTTAACATCCATACTCATACGGCGAAGATGTACAAAAAACCGCCCAAGTTCTTTGGCAACCTGTGGAAGCTTTTTCGGTCCCAAAACCATCAAAGCGACAAGACAAATGATCACAATTTCTGAAAAACCTATTCCGAACATTTTGCATTCTCCGAGTTAATAATTTATCATGATACTTTGGGAGTTAAAATATGATTATCGTTACAGGTGGAGCAGGATTTATCGGCAGTGCCTTAATTTCGGCACTTAACCAAAAAGGTTATGACAATATTATCGTGGTGGATGATCTGCAAAGTGATATTCGTTGGTCGAATCTCATGGGAAAATCTTTTGTTCGCTACTATCAAAAACACTCTTTTCTTGATGAACTTAATTCGGGAAACCTAAATGAAATTTCTTTTATCTATCATATGGGAGCATGTTCATCGACTTCGGAAACTAATTTAGATTACCTCATAAAAAATAATTATGAATACTCTATCGAACTTTTTCAGTATGCTGCAAAAAAACACATTCCTATTTGTTATGCTTCATCGGCAGCAACCTATGGTAATGGCGATCAAGGTTTTTCTGACGAACATCAAAAAATTGTTAATCTTCGTCCGCTCAATCCTTACGGTTTTAGCAAACAGCTTTTTGATCTTTGGGTTTTAAAGCAAAAAAATTTTCCACCTTTTTGGTGTGGACTTAAATTTTTTAATGTCTATGGTCCCAATGAATATCATAAAGGTTCTCAAGCAAGCGTTGTTTTTCATGCTTATCCTCAAGTAAAAAAAGAACATTGTCTCAAACTTTTCAAATCCTATGATAAAAATTATAAGGATGGCGAACAGAAACGCGACTTTATTTATGTCAAAGACGTTACTTCTCTCATGAGCCAGCTCTATGAAGACTGGAAGAATTCTGAATGTGGAATTTATAATTTAGGCTCTGGAAATGCTCGTTCGTTTATTGATCTTGGCCAATCCGTTTTTTCAGCTTGTGGGTTTGAGAACGTAAAATTTGAATGGGTGGAAATGCCCTCGCAAGTTAAAAAACATTATCAATATTTTACTCAAGCCGAGATGGGGAAAATAAAATCTGGATTAAATTGGAATCAAAATTTTACCTCGCTTGAAGATGGAATTTCTGATTACGTGAATCATTATTTAAAAAATAAAAATAAAGTTTTGTAACAGAGTGTCCAATTTATTTTCATTACTTTTGCTTTTTTTTTATCTGTCATGCCCAATGAGCAACGAAGTTGCGAGTGCCTGGGCATCTTTAGATGAAAATATACTCATTATTCACAACATCGAAATTCATAATTCCAAACGAACTGATTCAGAGTGGCTCAAAGAGTATCTTGGTTTGAATCAACTCCCTGTTCATAAAACACATGAACAAATTGATATGCTCAAGCAAAAATTACTGACGACAGGAGTTTTTGTTTCTGTAGAAACAGAGTTGCAACCCAATGACCATGAACCAGGGACTCACACCTTACATGTAACTCTTCATGAAAAATGGACTCTCATTCCTGTCATCCGTGGAGCGTTTGGTGGAGGTACAGGTTATCTCGTCGCTGGAGTTTATAATACTCATGCATTTGGACGACTCTGGACTTTAGGTGCAGAGGGCAGAAAATTTGAAAATGAAAAATGGGGGGGGGTCGTTTGGGCAAAAGCACCACGTTGGAAATCGGGAAATTATTCTCTCGGAATTGAAGGTTGGAATATCAAGCGTCCTGGGGGGCATTATCAATTACTAAAATCTTATTATTATTTTCCTATATTTGAAAACTTTTTTGAAAATTTATTTCAAACGGGTTTGACATTACAAATCCGTGAACAAGGAAGCAAAAAAGGTTGGAGCATTGATCCTAAATTCATTTACGATTCGATTGCTTCGGATTTATTTTGGATCAAAGGGCAGCGTTTTATTTTGGATGTCAGTCCGATTACTACTCTCGACCATGAGTTTTTTAAAAAAATTCAGTTAGAATCTTTTCATTATTATCCGTTGGGAAGTAGTTATGTTTATGCGGGTCATCTTTTAACTGGATTTACTGATTCAATTTTTATCAATGATCAATTTAATCTGGGTGGTCTTGAAGGCATTCGCGGTATTCCTGATTGGGGCTTAACAGGAAATTATGCTTTGCAACTCAATAATGAATTGAGAAGAGAAGGGCCAAGATGGCAATATCTGAAATTAGATGGATTAACCTTTGTGGATACAGGTTGGGTGCAAAATATAAACGAAAAATATAATTGGAACAGCTCTATCGGCGGAGGACTACGCATGTCCATTCCCCAAGTGTATCGACTTATGTTTCGCCTTGATTTGGCATTCAGTTTAAAAAATCCAAAATCTTACGGATTTTCAGGTGGATTAAATCACTTCTTTGATCCTTACCGACCTCTATGAAAAAAATGCCTCTTATTGATGAAGCATTTCCGTTGCTAAACTTATGATAAGCATTGTTATGAGCCAACAAACTTTAAATTATTCTTCCGCGTCTCCACAGAATGATTTGACCGCTCCGGCGTCATGGTCATCAGGGTGGTATGTTTTTTTTCGTGGAAAAACCACAGGCCCTTATTCTGTCGAATATGTTTTTGAACTGGATAAGAACAAAAGTTTTTTAGTCACAGAAACATTTGTAACACGCACAGGATTCAGTCAGTGGTATCCGCTCCATGATTTTAAAAAATTATTTTCACATGCCTATCAAAAATCAAAAGAAACACAAAGAAAAACAATTGAATTTCAATCCAAGTTAAATAATGACTTAAATCGTCTCAAAGAATTAGAAAAAGTTGAAACCTTGCAAAAATCAGTTCCTCTCGAATATGCTCAGAAAAAAATGCAAGAGACCGTTCGCGAGGAGGTGAAAGAATTTATTCCTCAAGAATTTATTGCCCCAAAAGAAAATGTGGAAATTAAGCCCATACACATTACACAACCCAAAACCCATCCTTCTCCTGCGAAATTCAAACACATTCCCACTCTTCGCAGCAAAGTAAAATCGAAGAGAGAATCTCACGTTGATTTATTTATTTTACGTAGCACATTACGACTTGGTTTTTACCGTTCGCCTGCCTCCATATTTTTCAGTTTTTTTTATACGTTCGGATTTTCTTGGATCAGTTGGTTTGAAGAAACATGGCGTGAGGTTATATGGCATTTATCAGAGAAACATCCTGATAAAAATTTTCCTGATGTACGTTGGGCTAAAATCCCCTTTGTGCATACTTATATGACTTTTCAATTTGCAAAATTGGTAAGAGAGATTGAAATTCAAAATCAGTATGAATTGACCTCTCCGTGGTTAGCAACTTTACTTTCTCTCTGTCCCCCTCTTTGCATGATTTATTTACAACAAAATGTAAATAGGCATTGGGAACTTCATTTGAAGATGCATTTACATAAAAAATAGTATCCTGCTTTTTTTATATTCGTACATTTGACATGAGTGGAAAGTCATAATAAATGCGGAGCTGTTTCATTTTGATTGTACATCTCCATCGCACTTATTAAGGCACGCATCATAAACATCCGCACATTCTTGGACACAGGTTTGAAAATTGTCGCCATCACTACAGCCTTTTGCACAGCTCTTGTAGTTAGCACGGCAACGATCCACACAAGCTGGATAATCTTCGTCTGCCATCCTTTCAGCTACACTATGAGTTGAGTACGTAGAATTATTATCATCCCTTGTGCGACAATTACTCCAGCCCATACTCATTATAAACAAACAATGTACTGATATTACTAATTTTTTCATAAAAATCCTTTCTTGTGTATAGACTAACTATGGCGAGCATACCTAACTACAAGCTAAAGGGCAAGATGGTGAGTGTTTGCAATGTAATCGGTCACGGAAAATGTGGTTGAAATAATTTGATCGTCATGCGTTACATTTTTGAGAGGGGGTAGA
>CAZFSQ010000107.1:0-7059 GCA_964521975.1 uncultured Oligoflexales bacterium
AAGTACGACAAAACCAGTTGGTAGAGTAACCAATGCGTATAATGCAACGGCGACGTATTCTGACGATGGAGTAGATACAACTCCTTTAGATAATAGTGCATCTGGTGCTATTGCACACAAAGATACTGCTTATGGAAGTAGTGCCAATTGCAGTTGGTCTTCTACAGATACAGCATTTGTAGAACTTCACACAGCTTCTCCTATTGTTTTTAAGGGAAAACAAATTACTTCTGTGGATAATTCTGTAGCCATTCGATCTTCGTGTACTGGAGGTGCAACAGGTAATGTAATAGCAGAACAAGCAATAACAATTACGCCACCTGTTATTACCGCTCTAATTATTAGCGGTGGAAATGATTTTATTCCAAAAGGCTTAGTGTCTGATCCCTACCGTGCTTTCGCAACTTATTCCGATGGAACCTCCAACGTTGATGTGACTGGATTGCCCAATATAACTTGGAGCCTACCAACATCTGGAAGTTCTACTTATTTCACAAAAAATGAATCTGGATCTGGCGACAGTAAAGTCGTCACACTCACTGGTCTTGCAAAAACAGCAGCAGCAACGACATATAATTTAAGAGTTTCAGCAGCAACCTCGCTTACAGATGGTGTTAGCGGAATAACCTATGACAAGAGAATTCAGGTGAGTGATCCAGTAGCTTTAGAAACAAAAATAGCTGATGAATCAATCACAGCAGCAACAGCAGGATCAGCTACATTCTTAAACAATTTATCTTTAGAAATGGGAGTCATTAAAAAAGTAAAAGTTTTCAACAGAATGTCGGATGGTACTTATACGGATGTCACCAGTTTAGTAGCTCCATTTGATAATCAATATATAAATACAAGCATCAATAGTGGCGTTTTAACAGTTGCTCCCAAAATAGGTTGGAGAAAAACCAACTTACTACAAACTTTAAGTTTTGGTCCTACTCCACCATTAGTAGCGACACTCAATGTTACGATTACTTCTCCAGTTAAACGTTTGGATGGTGTCAAATTCTATAACGACGATACAGTATTTGGGTTTTGTTTATTATCACAAGAAACTTTTGTGGATGGTACGGTTTCAGTTAAAAGAATCAACAAAACAGCAGCAGCCCCCTCTGAAAACGGCCATAATTATTTAACATTGCAATCTGAAGTAGACACTAAAATCGACACCGGTTGGGCATTTGAAGGAATTTCTGGAAAAGTTTATAGCACAAAATTATCAGGCTCTCTCGAAATCTATCATCTATATAATTTGTCCTCTGGAAAACATTATTTTACGACTGATTTTACTGCCATGAGATCTCTTATTCCAACTGTCGCTGCTGAAACTGATGGTAGCGGTTGGGATAAAAAGACGAGCTTAGGATTTACAATAGCACCTGAAGGTGACTCATGTGGAGAAGCAACTCCAGAGAGTATTCCTGATGGCGATTCAAATAACTTCACTCTTTGGGATGGAGTCAACAAGGGAAGTAAAGTTTCTTTGAGCAATGGAGATTATACTGCGAGTGTTTCCGATAATACTTCAACTCTACAGAACGCTCGTGCAGGAGTTGGAAAATTATATGGCGGAGTTTCAGAAAAATATTATTTTGAAATTACAGTTGGTTCTTCAACCCAAAAAGGGCTTAATGATCCAAGTGTCTATGTAGGCGTTGCTAAGTCTAATCTTGCATTAGAAGGAACTTATGTGGGAGCTACTGGATCACCTGATGAAAGCTGCGGATTAAAAAGAAGCGGAGATTTATATAAAAGTGGAACTATCTCAGCAACGGCTGCTACGACGAATTTGATTTTTGATGTTGGCGATACGGTGGGTGTTGCGGTGGATCTAAACACACGTAGAGTAAAATTTAGTGTCAATAATAATTTTAATGCGGAATGTCTGCTTTCAAGTGATATAAATTCACAATATTTCCCAGTTGTAACTGCTAGCAAAAATTCACAACTCAAAGCTAACTTCGGACGCACTAAATTTAAATATGCTCCACCAGCAGGATTTATTGGTTGGAAATAACATTAAAATAGTAACGACAACCCCGTCGTAAAAACCAAACCAAAAGTATTTTTGTGATGGTTGAGATATTGGTTAAAATTTTGAGTGCTCGTCGGATTGAGTGATTGAGAAAAACCTAATTCGACGAGAGGAATATAAAGCAACGGACCAAAAAATAAATCGGCCCCACCAAAATTTAAGATAAAGGGCATGGGTAGTCTTAAAGATAAGACACTTAATTTAGAAGTGACACTTAAAACATTATTTGAAAATTTTTCATCGGTATCATCGACTTCTGTCACGTTCATTTTTATTGTGGTCATTTCATAATCCATACCCGAACCTATTTTCCAAATGAGGGAACCAAAATCAATATTCAAAAAATAAAAATCAAACCACGCTCCAATACCCATTAATTTTTGACTCACAAGATAGGCTCTGTTTTCATCTTGAGGAATGGTTCCATCAGCAAAAGTTGTTTTACTTGAATCATAAGTCGAGCTACAACTAAATGAACCACCACCCACTTCACAGTAAGGGCTATATCGTCCGCCTAAAGCTAAAGAAAAAGATTTTGAGATTAAATATTCAAACTCTAATCCTCCCTCGAATAAGGATGAATTGCTCGATTTAATCACCTCATATTCTTGTGACGGGTTAACTGTGACACCGGAATCTGAAATGATGGCCGGAGATTTAATCAAGCGATTAAATTTTGTCGGTGCTAAAATGGCTGCTGAATATATAAATTTAAGTTTCATTTTTGTTTGTTGCGAGTCTAAATTTTTTGATTTATCTTTTCCTAAATTAAGATCTGTTTTTAAGACAACTTTCATACCTATTACAAGAGTCTCAAAAACTTTTTTTCTAATTTTAACAAATGCTTTTTTCCTTCCAGCTTTAACAATTTTTCCACAACCCAATTTTTTATCATCGCTGTCTAATATACAAACGGTGGTTCCTTTTTCAAAACCTGTTATCTTTCCCTCATTCACAGAAAAAACATTTTTCTTTTTATTTAATTTTATAATTTCAGCAGACCATATAAGAGATGGTGTAAAAAATATTACCGCTAATAAATATATTTTTTTCTTCATGATAATCGTTGGACCTCCTTATACATAAATATGTTCTGTCGTTAAATTTAAAAATACAGAAACTCTGTCATGCCCAACGACTCGCGAAGCGAGGAGTGCCTGGGCATCTTTAACTGTTTTAATAAAAAAATTATAATCTACGTCTTGAAATTATTCAAAGTACATTTAATCCTAAAGAAGATCCCCTGGCACTCGCACCTTCGGTGCTCGTTGGGGATGACAGGGTTGAGGCATTTTAAAAGTTTAAAATCACACCCTATGTTCTATAGCCTGCTCAAAACTTATCAAACGCCTAAGAAGTGAGTTGTAATACGAATAAGGATCAGGATGACCTTCTTTGACAATCAATTCGTACAGCATTAATTCCGCATCTTTTGAGAAATTAAAATTAATTTTAGGAATTTTTAGTCCTGCATTTTCAAGTCTTGGTTTACCAATACAAATTAAGAGTGAAGAAATCGTGATTAATGATTTTTCAAGATCTTTTAAACCCCGATCTATTAGTTCTGCACCAGGTAAATTGAGAAATGCTTTTTTCATTTTAATTTATTGCTCTCTTGCCGCAATTTTAAATTTCCTCATAAATAGGTGTGACATCAAAACTAAACCCTTCCACATTCACTTTCGATTGGGGAGCTAAGCAAATGAGTCTCCCAAATTTTTGCTTTGTAAGTTTCAGATAATGAATCATCGCATTAAAATGTTTGCGAGAGGGATTCATAGTGGCTTTGACTTCACAAGGAATCATTGTAATACCTTTTTCAATTTGCTGCTCTTTCAAAATAAAATCCACTTCGATAGCTTGATGATGGCCTTTTTTCCATGATGAAATATTGAATTCAGAATATTTAAGACGTAGTGAATTTAAAAAAGCATTTTCTAAAACTCCGCCTAAGGGAGTGCGTAAAACTTCATCCAAAGTTTCTATGATGGAGATAGAAGGGGTACTCACATTTCTCAGAATATGCAAAATTCCTGTATCATAAACATACCATTTGGGGTGAAAAGATTGTGTGGGTAAATTACCTTTTTGATTTACTTCATACACAAGATGCCATGATTTTAAGAGTTCTAAAACTTTTTTAGCATCATGATGTTTGGGGGAGATCATACTCAATTTTCCAGATTGCCCGACATGATTGGATACATAAGTCAGAGCATCCAAAAATAAATAATCTTTCACTCGTTCCTTGCGATAAAAATCCTCCCTCTGAGAAGCTAGAATAAAATTAGTTTTCTCCTGATGATTTTCTTGGCGTGCAAACGCAAAAACAGATTCGGGTAATCCCCCTACCTGCAAATACTGATCGTAAAGTTTGAGTAAATCATGATGAATTTCAAGTGTGGCAATTTTTTCGCCGGTTAAATACTCATCATAATTTTTTTCTTTTTCTAAGGCTCGCAAAAACTCACGAAATGAAAATGGATGGATTTGAAAATAGGCGATACGCCCAACAGGAACTCGCGTATCTTCCGAAAATAATTTGCTCATACTGGAGCCGGTTAAAATACATTTTGTCTTCTGCCATTTTTCTTTCATAAATCGGACATATGAGCCGAGTTGTTTACTCTCCTGAGCTTCGTCAATAAATAAAACAGCCGTCTGCTCGGAGGAAAAATTAAATTTTGATTTCAGATAATCTTGAAACTCTTGAAATGTTTGTGTGCGATCTATCGCAAATTTAATGTCAGGGGATTCTTCTAAATTAAATTGGATAACGTCATTTAATTTTTTTAAAACCGAATGACACAGATAGGTTTTTCCAACTTGTCTTGCCCCCTCAATGATGATGACCTCAGATTGAGGTTGATCCTTGCCAATGATTTTTAATAATTCAATTTCAGCGTCTCGCTTCATATATAATAATATGATATCATTAGTTAAACTAAATTACAAAATTTTTTATGTAAATTACGTATATTTTAACAAAAAATTCGACTTTAATTTTTAATTCATAAAATATCAATATGTTAAGATGAATATTCAATGGCTTGCTCAAAACTTATCCTCGACAAATATAAATCTCAAACATGGGATAATTCCAATCATGTTTTAGACATTGTTGCCTTATTTTTTCTAACATTTGTTGTCGCATTATTTCTTCTCGCGGTGATTTGGCTGAATAAAGAAGCCCACGCGAGACAACAATAACTTCTGCATTTTTATCAACCCCAAAATTTAAATTCTTGAACTCAAATTGTGGTTTTTCAGTTCTCATATTTGCGGCATACAAGACAGGGAAAAGACAATCAATCGCAACCTCCGCAGTAGAAAAACTATTTACTTCTTTAATCTTATTTAACTCCTTAATCAATAACGGCCCCCCTTGGCAATGGTTCACTGCTGGCCCAGAAAACTCACCCTGAAATTGATCTCCCCACTCTCTGCCATATTGTAAATAGTCAGGTGCTAAATTAAAAATTGACTTTATCTGATAAATTAATGTGCAAATAATTAAAAAAACACTAACATGTTTTAACCAACTTGAATTATTTTTTTTATGCACCTCACTCAACATGATCGCCGTAAAATAATAAAAAGGCCCTAACCATACGACATAATAATATGCATTCTGGAATTTCTTAAAAAAGAAAATAGAAACTAAAGCTGATGCAAATAATGATACTCCTGCGAGTGAATGCATTTTTTGTAATTTAATTTTTTGAGAAATGACCATCAAAATATAAATTAAAAATAATAAAATAAAAGAAGGTGAAAACTTTGTAACAAGAATGGCTGCAAGATATTGCCACGGAGTTTTTTGATACCAATTTTGTAACAAAAAATACTGTTCTTGTAATTCCCAAACTTGTCCATCCATCCAAATTGAATGCCACATTTTCGGTCCCAAAAATAAAATAGGATGAGCGAGAAAACCGAAAAAAACAGCCAAACTCACAAATTTAAAATATTTTTTTATAAACGAAAAAATATTTTTTTTATGAATTTCATGACGTAAAAACAAATCCACCCAAGGCACAATAATCAAAATAATATTGGTTAATTTTGCACCTATGGCCATACCAGCAATAAGAGCAGAAAAAAAGTTCATAGATCTTGATTTTCCATCTTTGGTTTCTTTAGTAATCCATCCTAATAAAATAATCCAAAGAACCACTGACAAAATATCACCTGCTGTAGCCCCTGTACGAGCCGAACCCATAAAATAGGGATTGGATATCAATAACGCACTAAAAATAACAGCGACACTTCTCGATGTAATTTCTTGCACGCGAAAGAAAAAATAAATAACACCCAATAAACCCAGAAAAATGAAAATAATTTTAAAACCAAATAGCGATTCACCAAAAAAAGCGAGACCCAATGCTCCAATAAAAAAATTTAATCGCCCCTGTGATGGTAAAAATATATTCGTCAGAAAAGATTTATTTTTAAAATAATCAAGAGAAATAATTAAGTCAGAATATTCATCCCACGTAATTCCAATATCCGTCATTTGCTGAAATAAAAAATAAATGGAAATGCCTATAGAAAAAACAGAAAAAATAAGAGCTATCTTTATTCCAAGAGAACGCATCTCAGACATCTAACAACATCTATTTACATATTCCGTCGATAATATCCACCCAGCTGATAAAGTTCATGGGTAATTTCACCTAGACTTACCACGCGAACGGTCTGCATCAGTTCCGCAAAAATATTTCCATCTTGCAAAACAACTTCACGCAATCGCTTAATCGCTTTTTCTTTTTCATGTTGATGTAACTTTTTAAAATTTTGCAGCCGCTTAATTTGATCATCTTTTTCTTCATAAGAAGCACGAATGAGTTCTACTTTAGGGCGATGATGGCCTTCAGTTAAAGTTTTTGGATTTAAATAAGTATTCACACCAATAATAGGAAGTTCTCCTGAATCTTTTAAGCGTTCGTAATAAAGGCTCTCCTCCTGAATTTTAGATCTCTGATATTGGGTTTCCATTGCCCCAAGCACTCCGCCCCGTAATGAAA
>CAZFSQ010000108.1:0-6972 GCA_964521975.1 uncultured Oligoflexales bacterium
GTGAGTATGGGAAAGGTGCGAGACTTTCATATCAAATTACATCTATATACTTTACCCTCGCATTTACTATATCCGTCAGTTGTCCCGGTTATTTTGAAAGGACTTGATGGTGTTGTCTATGTATGTGATTCACAGATTCATTCTTTTATTGAGAACTACGATTCGCTCAGAGAATACCAACGTCTTTTGAAAGAAGAGGGGTTTATGTGGACGGATATGCTCAAAGTTTTTCAGTATAATAAACGAGATTTAAATAATCTTATGCCGATTTCACTTTTACGAGAGACCATCAACCCAGAGGGAAAACCAGATCAAGAGGCTATCGCTCAACATGGGGTGGGGACTTCTGAAACTTTGAAACTGATGAGTCAACTCATTCTCAAAAAACTTGCTGATGAAAGAGCCTCATGAAATTTGGTCGCTGCCTAACTTCACAAGCCTCTTTGGTTGTTGGCTGTTTGTTTGAAGGTGATCATGTTTTGCGTTTTCCTCAGAATCAATCACCACTGCCTGGAATTTGTTTTACGGTGGAGCCACTGCAAAATATTGAAGAGCAGTTATTAAAAAAGTTTAAAGATTATTTATTAAATTCTCATTTGAAGTGTATTAGCATGGAATATATTTCTCAAAATATTATTCAAATAGAATTTAAAGGAGAGAGTTATTCGTTTTATTTAGCGAAAGCTCATTTAGAAGCGAACGATATAGGAAAAACGATTTCTGTTTTCCCGGATATTTTGCGTAATTTATCATCACACACACCACGAAAAGATTTTTTAAAAATGTGGCAATACTTTATGGGAGTGGATTCTGAAAAAATATATGCTCTTGAGAAAAAAGATTTGGAAAAACTTAATTTTTAGTTGTGTTTTTTCTGGTCCAGCATTTTCAGTACAAAAAATGAATTTACAGGATGCGATTCAAGTGGCTCTTACGCAGTCGTATTTAATACAAGCATCACAAATTTCTTTGCTCAATGCGAATCTGGGGTTACAGAACGCCAAAGGGCAATATTTTCCGAATTTAAATTTTTCATCATCGCATGGTTATCAGAAATCACTCTTGGAAAAGGAAAATGAATGGCCTTCGAGTTTTGATTTTACTCTGAGTGAAAATATTTATGATAATGGTCAGAGGGAGAATAATCATTCTGTTCAAGAAAAAAACTTATTAAAAGAAGAAGAAATTAAAAAAAATGTTCAATTGGAGTTGCTCAAGGATATTAAAGAAATTTATCATGCGATGTCACTTAAGTGGCATCTTGTTAAAATGAACCATGATCAAATTCAGCAAGTAGAAAAGCAATTAAATTTGGCTAAATCTTTTTATCTGAACGGACAAAAAAAACGCGGGGATTATTTAAAATTAAAAACTGATTTGCAGAGATTGCATATTGAAGATCAGAATTTAAAAAACGAATTGGAAATCACAGGAAAAAAATTGCAATTACTCATTGGGATGGACCCAACCAAGGATGTGATTGAGTGGGAAGTGATTCAAGATCAACCGATCGTTTCGGATCTTAAATTGGAGTCTCTCGATATTGAAAAACATCCGCTGATGCTGTCGCAAGTTCTTGATCAAGATTTGCAATTGTTGCAGCTAAATAAAGCAAGAAAAGATTTATGGCCTAATGTTAATTTAATCACAGGATTAAATTATGGCAGTCATTCTTATATCAAGACCGATCAAACAATTTCTGCGAATGATGATCTGCGTTGGAATATTGGTTTGAAAGTTGATTATACAATTTATGATCACGGTATTAAAAATCGTGAAGTTGAAAAAGTGATGAATGCAAATAGAGGAGAAGAAATTAAACGCACGCAAAAATTAAATGAATTTAAATTGCGGAGAGATCAATTCTTTAGTCAACTCTATATCATTAAAAATCAATGGCAGCTTCATCAAGAATTATTATCGAATGAAAAAGAAACGCTCACACGATCCCAAGAAGAATTTCGTCGCGGGGCTTTATCTTATTTGGATTTAGCGAACGCAACCAAGAATTTTTTTTCAACTCGTTCTGCTTATTTATCAACTTATTTTCGTTATTTGGATTTGATGGCTGAATATGATTATCTGCGAGGACAATTACTATGAGTAAAAAATTTTTATTTCTGAGTATCATATTTCATTCATGCTTTTTACTAAATAAAAATCAGAGCAGTGAAAAAAATGAAAATGAACGTATGGGTATTGTCAAAAAAGGTGATTTAGAAAAAAAAGTTTCGATTGCTGGGTCGGTGATGCCTAAAAGTTCTGCCAAAATTTTTCCAAGTTACGATGGCTATATCAAAAAAATTTATGTCAAAGTAGGTGATCACGTCAAAGTGAACGATCCTTTAGTCGCGATTGTGGAATCTATTAATCTTAACACAAGTGAAGTTTTTCCTGTTCGTTCACCCATTGCTGGAACTGTGGTGCAAGTGATGATGTCGGAAGGGGAACCGGTGAAGGGAAATCGAACCGATCAAGATAATTTAATTTTGCGAGTGGATGATATTTCGGGGTTTTATCTTGAGGCGATGGTCCCTGAATTAGATGTGAGGCAATTAAATATTGGTCAAGAAGCAACGATTCGAGTGTCTTCGGTTTTGGAAAAAAATTATCATGGGAAAATTTCTCGATTATCCTTGGCATCTAAAACAGCAGAGAATTGGCGAGATATGAATAAGGTAGAATTTCCTATGCGAATCGAGATCACAGACCATGATGCTAGTATTCGCAGCGGTATGAGTGGTGTTGCCGATATTATTGCCAACGCAAAAAAAGATATTCTTTTCTTGGGCCACGAGTTTATTGAAAAAGACGCCAAAGGAGAAACTTGGGTAACTAAAAAAAATAAAGAGCGAATCGCTATTAAACTCGGTATTCAAAATGAAGAAAATGTAGAAATTGCCTCTGGATTAAATGAGGGGGATGAAGTCAAACAAGTAGATTTTTTAACCCTCTCTGAAAAAAAATAAAAGTGTGAACCATGTCATCTATTATTGAACTCGATCAGGTTTCGTTTGCGTATCGTCAAAGCGGTGCGGAAGAACAGACGATCATTGATCGTCTATCTCTGACAATTAATAAAGGAGAAATGGTCTCCATTCAAGGGCCGTCGGGTTCAGGGAAATCAACGCTACTTTATTTGATGGCTGGGCTAATGGAGCCGCAAAAGGGAAATATAAATCTTTGTGGGAAAAGTTTAAAAACATTATCACGTCTTGAATTAGCGTGGTTAAGAAATCAAAATTTCGGATTTATTTTTCAACAATTTCACTTATTACCTAAAGCGAATATTTTAAATAATATATTATTACCTGATTTTTATCCGATTGAATTTAATACCTCACTTCCCAATCGTGAGCTTGCTTTGGAAAATATTCGAGAACTTGGTTTAGAAAAATATTTAGATCAAAGCCCCAATCAATTGTCAGGTGGGCAGCAACAACGAGTGGCGATTGGTCGAGCATTGCAGAGAAATCCACAAATTATTTTAGCGGATGAACCGACAGGAAATCTTGATTCTAAATCCTCGCAATTGATTATGAGCTTACTCAAAAATCTTCATGCGAAAGGAATTAGTATTGTGATTATCACGCATGATCGAAAGATTGCAGAGCAATGTTCAAGACAGATTTATGTTGAGGATGGACGCGTTGTTAAAGATACAGGACCAACCACCGATCATACGCAGCATGAAATTAAAATCAGTTCCATGCCACAGCAGAAAAAAAATTGGGCGAAACAACTTTTGCAATTGATCCCCTTGGGGTTTGAAAATTTAAAACGGCATCGCTTTCGTTCTTTTTTAACTATGTTTGGTATTGCAGTGGGTATTGCTTCCGTGTTTTCTTTGGTGACATTAGGAAATTATACACAAAAAACTATACTTGAAACTTATGAGGCTCTCGGAGTAAACCGTCTTGTTTTTCGCGGTTATCCCAATTGGGATTTTAGTGCGAGTGATCGAGTCGCTAATGTTTTTCGTTCCTTCAATATTGAAAAAGATATGAAACCTTTACTCAAAATATTTCCTGAAATTAAAATGATTTCCCCAGTGGGAATGATTTGGTCAGCAAAGATACATTTTGGTGGAAGATTATCAGAAGACGTCAATGTTCTTGGAGTATATCCAGAATATTTTGAGATCACTAATCGCCAAATTTTTTCAGGAAAATTTTTTACATCATTTCATTTACAAAATCGCAGTCGTGTTTGTATGCTTGGATTTGAAGTGGCTAAAAAACTTTTTAAAAATGAAGACCCGTTAGGTAAAATAATTAACATTACCGCAGGGGATCGAAAATTTACCTGTATGGTTTACGGTGTGATGAAACCACAATCCTCAACGACCGATTGGTTTAAACCGGATCAAGAAATTATTATTCCGCAAACTTATAGCGAAGTGGTTGCTGATTATTGGTATTCAAAAATATACACTCTGGTTACACAGATGAAAAAATCAGATGATGTAGAACCTTTTTCAATAAAAATTAAAGCTTTTTTCAATTTGAAATACGGTAAGACAGGCGAATTTCATGTTAACTCTGAAGATGTCATTTTATCGCAAGTCAAAAAGTTTCTTGCGGTGTTTACGATTTTACTTGGGAGTATTGGCGGAATATCTTTGGTGGTAGGGGGCGTGGGCATCACCAATATGATGCTCGTCTCTGTGAATGAACGCCTGCGTGAGATTGGTATTCGTAAAGCATTCGGAGCAACTAATCGCTCCATTCGTAATCAATTGCTTTTAGAATCCGTAATGCTTTGTGTGTTGGCTGGAATTTTTGGAATTCTTTTAGGATTTGTTGCCTATGAACTTATTATTTGGGGAGCAACACAATTTTATCCGAAGATGACATTTGTTTGGTTATTTGATGCTACATCAGCTTTTGTTGCTTTTTTATGTATGATTGTCGTGGGTGTTTTAAGCGGACTGACCCCTGCATTACAAGCGGCCAAAAAAGATGTCGTGTCAATTTTACGTAGCGAGTAGAATTTTTATATGCATCCTATCTTATTTGAATCTAATTTTTTTGTTCTCCCCGCGTGGCATTTATTTTTCATGGTAGGCGTCATGACGGCCTATTGGACTTTTTTACAACTTGCCGAAAATAAAATTTCTCATATTCATCGCACCACATGGAACAATTTATTTTTAGCTTCTTATCTTGGTGGATATTGGGGGGCAAGATATCTCTCCTTAATTTTTGAAGAAGGGGCCCATCCATTTATTTCATTATTCAGTGCGATAAGTTTTGGGCCGATGACTTTTTACGGTGGGGCTTTAGGTGGAATTTTATGGGGTTCAGTCTATGTTTTATGGAAAAAATTACCGTACCAAACTATTTTTAATTTTGCTGTACCCACCATCTTCATCGGTCTTTTTTGGGGACGGATCGGCTGTTTTTTAAATGGCTGTGACTACGGCATTCCTATTTCAGATCAAACTCAAATTCCATTTTATGCAGTCACGTTTCCAACTTTAGCTGATGGAATTTATCGTCATCCTGTTCAACTTTATGAAGCATTTTTTTCTGGCCTATTAGCAATTTATTTTATTCGACAATTGATTGATTTACCCAGCAATAAAATATCCGATGCTGCGATTGGAATGAATTCTATTTTAGCGTATGCGGTTTTAAGATTTCTGATGGAGTTTTTGCGTGGAGATGAACGTGGTCATTTTTTCTTGGATGATTTTTTATCACCATCACAATTTTTGAGCCTTTTAATTATTTTCTCACATCTTACTTTCTATCAATTTTTCAATTTTCGTAACCGACGTAAGACAGTCAATTAATTGATCATCAAAATTAAATTTTACGTGAAATTCGGATTCTAAAGAATTAATGAGCATAAGAATCATAAACGAATCTAAATAGCCTTCGCTGATTAAATTATTAATTTTTTCTGGCTCTCCACTCATTCCTGAAACTTCTTTGACTATTTCAATAATTTTTAATTGCATTGCTTCATTCATAATTTTACCTCGACAAAGGATTAACTTTTGAAATACTGTATGGTCAAAAAATTGCGATCAATTTTACCGTTAGCGTTCTTAGTGATTTCTGCAACAGGAAATATTTTTCTCGGCAACATATATTCAGGGATGATTTTTTTTAGATCCTGTTTCACGATATTCTCACTCGTAGGTTCCTTAAATTTCACCACAGCAATAATTTGTTTAAGAGAGGAAATTTCACCATAAAGCACCGCTGACTCTGCCACATAATTCAATGTGCTTAGTGCATATTCAATTTCACCCAGCTCTAACCGATATCCCATATGTTTAATCTGATAATCTTTGCGACTCATAAAATATAAATTTTTATCCAAAGAATTATATTTCACAAGATCGCCTGTTTTATACATCACTTCAGAAAAATTTTCTTGAAAATGATTTTGCATAAAAGAATCTTTTGTTCTGTCGGAATCGTGATAATAACCTTTACCCACATTAGGGCCTAATAAATATAATTCACCTATCTGGTCAGCTTCGACTTTATTTTTATTTTCGTCTAAAATCAGATACGAAAAATTTTTAATTAATTTTCCGAGAGTAGGAATTCCTGACATTTCATCAAAATCCTTTGCCGATATTTTATGAGCAGAGCAAATACAAGTGCATTCTGTGGGACCGTATACATTGATAAGTTCTGCACGTGAAGAATATAAATCGTATAAAACTTTTAATTTACCTTTAGGATAAGCTTCCCCCCCAAAAACAAAACGTCGCATATGTTTCATCTTGTCGGGGTTTAAAACTCCCAGCGTGGTTAGATAAATTAAAAGTGATGGCACAGAAAACCAACTCGTACATCCGGCAGCATCGAGTTGCTCAACGAATTCTTTTGGCTGACGCAATTGTTCGCGATTAAACGGAACTAAACACGCCCCCGAAAAAAGAGCAGAATATAAATCGAATACGGAATTATCAAAAAATAAAGGGTTAACATTCGTCAATACTTCTCCTGG
>CAZFSQ010000109.1:0-6969 GCA_964521975.1 uncultured Oligoflexales bacterium
AAAGAAATACAGCTAAAGCAGAAATTAAAAAACTTTGAGATATCTTATTTTCTTTAATGGATAAAAACATAAAAATAAAAAATGGACTCATCGACCAAATAGATTGACCATAATAGTCAAACTTAAAGTAAGGAAATTTTGAGTCGAATGATGGATGGGTTAAAAAATAAATGTCTAAGTTTTGTAAAATAAATTTTGGATGAAAAATATATTGATAACCCCACTCCTCAAATTGTTTTTGATACGGTGAAACAAAGTAATTTCCCGTTATCAAATTGTTTAAATAGAGTCCCAAAAAATAAGTCATTAAAAAACCGATAAAAAAAGTCCCCAACATTTTTAAATTTCTGTTACTTACTAAAAAGCATAGATAAGCGATTCCTAAAATTGCTGGTAGCAAGGCTAATCTGCATTGTGATGAAATTCCAAAAACAAGTCCACCCCAAAAAAATAAACGCCATTTCAAGACTAATAATAACGAGAGCAAAAGAAAAAAAATTCCCTGACAGTGCATCAATGCCCATACATTTCCTGTGAGAGTAAATTCTGGAAAAGTTGAAGCGAAAACAAATATAAAAACACTCAGAAAAGCCAACGGTAAAGATTGTGTCAATTGTAAGATTAAATACCCCATCAAAAAAACAGAACCTAAAGAAAGTAGCATGACAATTTTTGTCTGAGATAAAAATTCCAACGATAAAACTTTAAACAACCCCACAATTACAGTCACCATAGGAGGATAACTCGGAAAAAATTTATCTTCAAATTGGAACATTTCTAAATGAGAAATTCGTTCGGAAAAATAACCAGGGCCGTGAACTATTTTTTCGTAGAAAAGCTCAGGTGCGTTATAGGGAGTTGTTTTTGGGGATAGGAAGAAAAAATAAAAAATAACTAAAAACGAAAATGCGACGTAGAATGTTTTTTGAAATTTCGCGAATTCCGTACTTAGCATTAATTCAATTTCTGTAACCGTTCTTTGGCTTTTTTAGCTTCGTCAGAAGATTCATGTTTTTGTATAAGATCTTCATAATAGAGTTTGGCGGTAGCTTTATCTCCAAGATGCCTAAAGGCATCTCCCATCCGAAGTTTGGCATGTGGGACATTTTCTGCACTTGAAAATTCTTGGACATAATCGTTAAACTTTAAAGCAGCATCACGGAGATTTCCTACTTTAAATAAACTTTCGGCGATCATAAAATTTAATTCCTGTTTTTCTTTTCCCTTAACCGATTTTAGTATAGTAGGACCCTCTTCGCTGACATGTTTAAATCTTTTTTTGTCGAAAGATTCTTTAATTTCAGAAAATGTTTTTGTTCCACCTTTCTTTTTCGTTGAAGCATTATTACCTCCCGTGGCCTTAGCATTTTTTTCAATGGCAGCTAAAATAATATCCTGAGTTTCTTCAAGAGCCTCTAGTCGTTCGGTTATGGTTTTAAGCGAATTGGCAACGGACATTTCGTTATCTTCACTACCTGGGAGTTGACCTGTCGTGACGCCAACTTTGAGCGAATCAATATCCCCTTGCATGACTTGAATGTCGCGTCGCACTTTTTCCATATCCGTCTGTGCGGAGGCAATTTTTTTCTTGGCTGTCTCATCGGTAGATTTAATGTCGTGGTCTTTTTGTTGAAGTGATTGCTCTAGTTTTAAAATACGAGTCTGTAAATTAAAAATATCTGTTTTAAATTGTTTTTCTTTTTTAGGGGTAAGACACGAATAAAAAGAAGACATAAGAAAAAAAAATAAAAAATAAATTTTCATACTTAAACTAAACTCCTGAAGCGGGTTCTTCTTTTACAACCGATGGACGAGGCTCTTGAGGTTTCGTTTTCTCTAGCACCTGAGTCAATCTTTTCTTAATTCTAACAAACAAAATAGAATTTTCATTTAATTCTTTTTGAAAATTGGTGAGATAAGAAAGATGAGCTTTTTTGTCCGCTGCCTTTTTGATGATAAGTTCTTTTTGTTGGATTTGAGAATTTAACCACCCTTTTTGGAGTTCTAATTTTTCAATGAGAGAGGCTTTTTTAAAAAACAAAAAAGCGGAGACTGGTTTATAAAACAAGTCATCATCTGCTTTGATCTGTGGTGATTTTTCTTCCATGAGGGTTATTTCGGCAGAGTTTAAGAATTATTTAGGAAAAAAAATTATTAAAATTCATAAAATAATTTTAAAATCTTTAATATTCATGCTCTTAAGTTATTCTCATAGAACGCAATTTAATATAAAGTAAGGTCAATTCTTTTACTTAATTTTTAAGAGAGGAGAGTCTTTCATGAGAATTCTAGTGGTTGAAGATGATGAGCGATTGGGAGAGCTTTTAGTCAGAGCATTACGAGAAGAAGCATTTGCTGTAGATTTAGCAACGGATGGTCACGAAGCCGAGTGGAATGCTTTTGAGAATACTTATGATCTAATTCTTTTAGATCTGATGTTGCCGAGAAAAGATGGATTATCTGTCCTAAAAACTTTGCGACAATCTAATATCAAAACCCCGGTGCTAATTCTTACAGCCAAAGACACCACAACTGATATTGTTTCTGGTCTTGATTCCGGGGCAGATGATTATTTAAAAAAACCGTTTAGTATTGAGGAACTTCTAGCACGAGTGCGAGCTTTACTTCGTCGCCCCCAAGAAGGCGATGTTGGTGAATCTGTTAAACACGGACCTTTTGTGATTCACCCTGCTAAGAAAGAAATTTTAATGAACAACACTCCTTTGGAATTAACGACCAAAGAATATGCTCTTATGGAATATTTTATTCGCCACCCTAATACTGTCTTAAGTCGCACTCAACTTTCAGAACATGTTTGGGATGATCAGTTTGAACCCCATTCCAATGTTGTCGATGTTTATGTGGGTTATTTGAGGAATAAAGTTGATAAGTCCCATGCAACGGATTATATCAAGACGGTTCGCGGACATGGTTACATGCTTAATATTGAAAATCACGCATAATGTTTTTTAATAAAATTCCCATACGTTATCGTATCACCCTTGGATATGGACTATGGTTGGGGGTTTTATTTATTAGCATGGGTTGGGGGCTTTTTCATTTCTTAGAAAAAAACTTTTATCAATCTGTGGATAGTGCATTGCTTTCGACGGCCAAAGCCTTACGTGATGCAAAATCGTTTAGAAAATTTACACCTTCGGTTTTAGAAAATATTTTAGATGAACTGTTTCCCGAAAAATATATTCGTCCCTATGCTCAGCTCATGGATCTTTCGGGAAGAATCAACATGCGAACGAGTGGTTTTTCTGTATCCTTGCCCGTCACTCCCTATTCTCTGGGTCGAGCTGAGATGGGGCTTAGTAGTTTTGAAACATTTGAAAAAGATGTTTCAACTCTTGATGCACCCTTTCGACAAGTTACAATCCCGGTTTTAAATTCCCATGGATTATTTTCTGGAGAAATAATTCAAGTGGGGGCTTCTCTCGAAAGCACCTATAAATCTCTCAGAGATATTCAGTGGGTTTTATTTACGGTGTTACCTATCGGTGGTTTTTTGGCATTATTTTTAGGATTTCGTATGACAGTAAGTTCATTAAAACCAGTGCGTGATATGACTCGTTCGGCGAAAGGGATGGGGATTGAGGATTTGAGTGTCAGACTCCCCTACCCTTTGGCGAAAGATGAAATTTATAATTTAGCGGTGACCTTTAATGAAATGTTAGATCGCCATGAAAATGCCTTTCAAAAACTGAGAAGATTTTCGAGTGACGTCTCTCATGAATTAAGAACATCGCTATCTGTTTTGCGAGGAGAAGCAGAACTTGCCTTACGTAAAGAACGGCATTTGAGTGAATACGTGAAATCATTAGCAACGATTAAAATTGAGACAGAGTTTATGAGTAAAGTAATAGAAGATTTATTACTCCTTGCCAAAGTACAGAGTAAGACGGTTGCCGTTAAAATGGAGTGGATAGAGATCAATAAATTTTTAGAGGATTTAGAAAAAGGAATTGGTACGTTTTTTAAAAATCAATCTATCAAACTGGTGATTAAAAACCGGATGCCGGGGGGGAAATTTTTGACTTCGGAAAGTTTCATGCACATGATTTTGAGAAATTTATTACAAAATAGTTTAAAACACTCGAAAGCAAATTCTGAAATTGAGTTAGAAGTTTATTTATCGCCCACGTTTTGTCATTTTTTAGTAACGGATTTTGGTGAAGGAATTCCCGAAGAATCTATTCCGCATATTTTTGATACTTTTTATCGCGTTGATTCTGCACGTAATCGCAAGGCTGGGGGTGTGGGGATTGGATTAAGTTTAGCCAAAGCTCTTACCCAAGCACAAAACGGGAGTATCGAAGTGCAATCAAAAATAAATGAGGGAACTGCTTTTCATATAGCCTTGCCGCAACCGGGGTAATAAGATGAAACTTAGGAGGGGATTGATATGGGAAAATTATTTTTCATTTTATTTTTTATAAATGGCATTTTATTGGGCGAGGAACTTCCAAACAGTTGGGCTGACAATGAAAATAAAATTGTTTGGCGTTTTATGGGAAAATATTCTTCGTTAACAGCAAATGGAATTTGTGAGGATCAAGGTACAGAATGGCACTCATTAAAAATTCCTCACCCCAAGGTTCAAACGGAAAAGCTTTTTAAAAGTTTTCGTAAAATGTTACTCAAATCTTTTCTCGCGGATAAATTTGATTGGCTTGAAGTTGAAGAAAGAGGAAAAATGGCCTCCATGTGGATCAATGATTCTGCTTTCTTAAAAGACAAAGCAGAAGCAGCCAATAATTTACGTGAAACAGCGTGTGAATATGCCGAATCGGAGCTTTTAAGTCCCAATACAAAAGCATTATGTAAAAAACTTTGTGATGATTACGAGCAGTTTTCATTAGATTATAAAGAAGATAAAATTGGTGTTTTCCTTTTTGTGATGAAAACAGATGAAAATGTTTTGATTACTTCTAAAGAAGATTTAACCGGCTTACGCGGTGGACTTTGTCGATTAGCAAAAAGATGGGACAAAAATGATTGTATTGATTTTTATCCCGCTATGCCTGCGGAAAAAAACACTGATGATTTAGATACGGTCTGTTTTAAGCTGATAAACTAAATTTAGAAATCAATTCTTTTTTTCAAACAATTTTACCCATTCTCCATAACCATTTTTTTCTAAATCTTTGCTAGAAATAAATTTTAGTGCGGAGGAGTTCATGCAATATCTTTTTCCTGTCGGCTTTGGGCCATCATCAAAAACATGTCCTAGGTGAGAGTCTCCATATTTACTGCGAACTTCAGTGCGAGAAAAAAATAATTTTCGATCTTTTTTTAAAATAATATAATTTTCGTCGATTGGTTTTGTAAAAGATGGCCAACCAGTCCCTGAATCAAATTTATCTAGCGAACTAAAGACGGGTTCCCCCGATACTATATCCACATAGATTCCTTCTTCTTTATTATCCCAAAACTCGTTCTTAAATGGTGGCTCTGTGCCCTCTTCCTGAGTTACTTTATATTGCAGTGGTGTCAATTTTTCTTTTAAATTTTTTTGATCTTTTTTATAGGACAGCCAAGAAGGTTGAGAAGGTGTTTGCGACATGGATAGGGTTTCTCCAAAAATTAATAGGGATAAAAATATGGGTTTCATGGATTTAATATTTTTCTTCAACAGACTGCCTTGTAATCAACTCGAAATATTTTCCCTTCTTTATAAATAAACTTTCGTGCGACCCTTCTTCTAAAACTCTACCATCATCGAAAACTAAAATCTTATCACACTTTTTAATCGTGGATAAACGGTGAGCAATCATGATGCAGGTCCGATTTTTCATAAGCCGAGAAATCGCAGTTTGAATTTTAATTTCAATATCCTCATCCACATTCGCGGTTGCTTCATCTAAAATTAAAATTTGGGGATTCCTTATCAACATTCTTGTCAAGGCTACTAATTGTTTTTCCCCTGCACTTAAATTTTCACCTCGTTCAAGAATAGTCATCTCTAAAAAATCATTTTTTTTATGGGAAAAAATTTCATATAGTCCAGTGGATTTACAAATCTCCAAAATTTTTTCATTTGAAGGAAAAAAATTAGGATGACATGACATCAATAAATTATCTCTTAGCGTTCCGTAAATTAAAATAACATCCTGTGAAACAAAACCAAGATGTTGTCTTAAATGAATTCGATCTAAATTCTCAATTGGGGTGTCGTCGATGAATATCTGTCCGCTATCTTTTTTATAAAGATTTGCGATCAAATTAATTGTAGACGTTTTTCCCGAACCTGTTTTACCGACAAGACCAATACTTTGTCCGGCTTCTATTTTAAATGACACACCTTTTAGAATAGGTTTGCCTAGTGAATACGAAAGCCACACATTATTAAATTCTATTTTCCCTTGAATCGCTTTGATCATCGTTCCATTCGGGCCAATTACTTTTTCTTCTTCCGGTTCATGCAACATTTGTCGAATGCGTTCACTGGAAGTAAGTGCTTCTTGAATCACCTGTATTTCTTGGCTGATGGTTCTTATAGGCGTAACAAATCTTTCTGCTAGGCGAGCAAAGGCAACGAGCAAACCAATTTGAATTTCTCCTCTCAAAACCGCCTCACCACCGAGAGTAATAATAAAATAAATAGGAAGAAAACAAAAAAGAAGTGCCGACGGCCGGATCGTGCTATTCCAATGCATCATATTCACCCCCGAACGATAATGATGATGCACGTCTTGAGAAAATATTTTTTCGGACCAAGGGATCAGACCAAAAATTCTGAGAAATTGGCTATTCTGAATATACTCTGCCAGCCGAGAGTTCAGTCGTGACAATCTTCTTTTATAGGCTCGCAACCAATAGATCACCGGGTCTCGTGTCAGAATGGTAATAAAAAGAGCGGGCATTGCAGAGAGAATAAGAAAAGAACCAATTTTTAAATCCAAAATCAACATTCCTGTAAATACAAAAAAAATCATATTAAACGCTAAAAACATTCGCGTG
>CAZFSQ010000110.1:163-6955 GCA_964521975.1 uncultured Oligoflexales bacterium
ACAGCAGATTGCGTGGCTAAATTTCCACTAAACGCACCCGTTTACTGTCCAGTAGGTCAAACAGTTAATTGTTGCTACAATGGTTCTTCATGTTTTTTTAATGGAACAAATTACTCTTGTCCAACACCGACACCGATGATAACTCCGTCGATGACACCACTTCCAACAGTGACCGCTACACCGATGATAACTCCGTCGATGCTACCATCACCAACAACTACTGGATGTTTAATGCCAGGAAATGTTTGTATGAATGATAGTGAATGTTGTGCGAATATATGTACTATCGGTGTTTGTCAAATGCCGTCGATGCTACCATCACCTACACCAACAGAGTCACCATTTCCGACAGCGACAACACCACCAATTTAATTTAAGTATAAAAGGAATTTTTTCTTATAACTGCTTCAATAACTTATCCGCTTCTTCTTTGCGTCCTTGACTAATGAGCAGGTCGATCAATTCGGCTTTATAAAGATCGCTCTTGGTATAAAGGTCTGTGGTTTTAGCATGACCTTGTTCTTTTCTTTCTTCTTCTTGTTTTGCTTCTTGCACAGCATCTTGATACATCGACACTGCTTTATCAAATTGACCCATTTTTGAATAAGTCATCGCTAATGAAGCCATTGCATCGGAAGGATTATTAGAAATCGCGATAGCTTTTTCTAATTGTGAGATAGCTTTTTCGTATTGATGTGCCTCAGCAAGTAACACACCATAAAGTCGTGATGTATTGGGAGCTGATGGGTTTTTCTTTTCCCATTCTTCAAAAAAAGACAATCCTTGATCTGGTTCAAATTCCAAATAATGGTAGACCAACGTTTCCAAAACAAAATCATCATCAGGATTAATTTCTAAAACTTTTTTGAGAAGAAGCGAACCTTCTTGAGGATCTTGTTCCATAGCCAATAAAGCTTCTTCAATCCGATTTTCATATTCATCATGGGGGACGGTGATTGTAGAACCTGTTGTGTCAGAGTTATTGTTAGAAGCCATCTTTGTGGCAAATGCAGATGAATTTCGTTCGCTATTATATTTTCTTGGAAAGCTAAATTCTTTTTTAATTGAAGGTGAATTTTCTGTTGCTGGCAGATTTTCTTTCATCATCACAAAATCATTCAAAGCATGTTTTCTTTTGGCGATAAAATACAAGACCAGTCCACTTGCGATGAGAAAAATAAGTGAATAAATAAATTTGTTAAAGTTTTTAGGTTGGTTTTTTTCTTCCACGAATTCTCCAGAATATGAAAATAGTGAGAACAATTTTATATATCATAATGAGTTGTTTTTTTACATTAAAATATAAAAAATGAGTTTTGTGGACATCACTCCACAAAAATGCCACTTTTTATGGAGTCCGGTCCATAAATGTGTAACGAGATATAATTATTAATCTATTTTTTTTATATGAAAGCATCAACAGGGTGAATTTTTGACCGACTTGTTTTGTGAAGCTCATCATGAAACAATTTTAATAGATACTTAACATCATCTTTATAGTCCTGTGTAACGCTTGTCCTAGCGGATTCTGAAGCGGAAGCTCCTAGATAAAAAATTAGAATTAATAGATTTTGCTTTTTCAACCATTCATAACCAGGGAGGGATGTAATGAAAAAACTATTAGTGGGTCTAGTTTTATTTATGGTGGCTTGCGGGCGAGAAGAATTTAGTGAAAAAAAATCAGATACCCAACAATTTTTTGAAAATGCGACAAGAAGAGATCCTAGCGATACTGAACTAAAACGAACAGGATATGTTACTGAAATTGGCTGTACAACTTTCTTTGTCGAAAATACCCAAAACAGAACGATACTTATTTCGGCTCGGCACTGCTTTAATTATGCAATTACGAATTGGTGTCAGACGAATGGAGCCATTGAAGATAATTTTGGTGTGCGAGGAAAATGTAAAAATGTGCTCGCCGCAGATTTTAAATACGATATCGCGATGTATGAAGCAGAATTTCCATATACTCCAGCCAGTGAAAATACATTTAAACTTGCAGCATTTTCTCCTAAAGAAAAAACACGCTTGCAAATGACGGGTTTTCCTGCGGATACACAGCGACAAAAAAAAATTACGACGACAGAAAATTGTTGGGTGTTAGATGATGATACGTCCAGTCCATACAATGATACTGTGGACCGCTCTGCTCGTCACAATTGCACAACCTGGGGCGGAAATAGTGGGGGGCCGATGTACCTTGAAAATACGAATATTGCAATTGGTTTACCTTATACCTATCGTCCAGGTGATTATACAAATTATCCACAAGATGATTTAAAAACATCGGCTTGGTTAGCCAAGATGAGTGATTTTGTAGACAGAAACAAGAAAAAATTAGAAGATGTTGGAGTCGTCATTGTCGATCAACAACCTTAGGATTATTAAAGTTTACATATTGTGAATAAAAAGAAAATTTGGCTCTGTAGCTCAAACCTCTGGAATAGTGCTGTTACTGAATATGTTGTAAGTCTTGGTAAGGCTCTTCAGTTTTTGGAATATAAGGTCATTTGTTCACCGATAGAAAACACCACGGCATGTGATCGTCTTGCTAAAGAATTAAAAAATGTGTCACCTATCAAAAATTATTTTCTGAGTAATTTTTTTTCCTTCCTTCAACATCTTAATGCTATAAAACCGGAATTTATTTTTACTTTTGGTGGAAAAGAATTGTCGTTGGCACTTTTAGCCAGAAAATGGAGCGGGGCGAAATATAAAATTATTCGTCTTAAAGGAGACACCTATCAACCTGAATCAGCATTGGGAAAGTGGCGATCGAAGAAGACATTTTCTTATCTTGATGGTTTGATTTATCCATCTTGTGCAGCGATTCCTGAATTTATAAATCAGAATCATGCGGTAATTACTTTGGGCATAGATATCAAAAAATATTTTTTTAATGTTCATGCTCAAGTTCCTAACCCGTCGTGGCGAGATCGCCCTGTTTTACTTTTATGGGGAAGGTTTGACCCGGTGAAAGGACATCGCGAAGTTTTTGCAGTTTTTTCGCGACTTCTCAAAGTGTGGCCTGATCGTTTATCAAAACCTTACTTACAAATTGTTGGTAGAGAAGAAAATTTGAAAGTAAAAGATTTAATGAGTATGGCTGGGGAATATAATGTGTCGAGTGATGATTATGGGATTGAGACACAATTTATTCATGAGCCTGACGCATGGATGACTTCAGCATATTTGGGTTGGATATCCAGTCTTGGTTCTGAAGTGATCTGTCGTGTGCAACACGAAATGAATTGTTGCGGTTTATCAGTGTTTGTATCAGGGGTCGGTGCGACGATGGAATATTTGAATATCAATAATTCAGGATTGGATTATTTGAATATGAATCAAGATGAAACAGCTCTTAAACTTAAAAACTTTTTAATTGAAAAGATTGGTTCAAAAAATTTAAAACAAGAGAAACAATTATTAGCCAAAGCCTCGCAGGATATTTTTTCCATCGAAGCCATGGCGAGTAGGGTACGTGACTATTTACACAAAATTTAAACTTGCACCTCTTTTGTCACTCCTTTAAACTTGAGCATTAGTTTTCCTCTTGTGGCGAGATAGCTCAGTTGGTTAGAGCGGTGGATTCATAACCCACAGGTCGGCGGTTCAAATCCGCCTCCAGCTATTTTTTGTCAAGCTTTCCTCTGAAAATCCTGTTAAGGCTTTAATTACAAACAATCTACGCAGCTAGTTCTTTTTCAAGTCTCTCTGCGATCCAAATTTTTATCAGTGTTTGGTATCCAATATCTCCTTTTTTAGCAGCTACTTTTCTTAACTTCGCAACATGCTTTTTAAATTATCACAAAATAATAACATTTTAATTTTATTTTTATCATCCTATGAATGAATTTCTATAAGTTTTGCAACCGTCAATAAAACATATTAAAATAGGGAAATGATCTTTATTCTTTTCATTACATAAGAGGAGAACCTACCCCCGTGACAAAAGTTGCCGCTGATAAAGTGAAAGAACCCTCGACCACCAAGAAAAAAGTAAATCAAACCATTAGCTCAAGCAGTACCGCCGAATATTTTTCTAAAAATTTGCAGCAGGTGGGTTTTTCATCACCGACCAAAGCAATTTTAACCACACTCAAAGAAGCTGTAGATAATTCATTGGATGCTTGCGAAGAGGAAGGCATTTTGCCAGAAATTATTGTTGAAGTTGAAAAACTTGGCCCAGGGACATTAAAGAATACAGATCAAATTTCAGTAACCGTGGAAGATAATGGTCCTGGGATTGATCCTGAAGATGTTGGCAAAGTTTTTGGTGAGTATCTAGCCTCGTCTAAATTTGGTCGTGGTCGATGTTCCCGTGGTCAGCAAGGAATCGGTATTTCTGCTGCGACAACTTGGGCACAGCAGACTTCGGCCAGAGGCGTTGAGGTGACGACTAAAACCAAGTCGATGAAAAAAGGCTTTAAGGGAACAATTGAAGTTAATTTTAAATTAAATAAAGGGGTCATCAAAGATAAAGAAACGATTGATTGGAATAAACCGCATGGGACCAAAGTTAAATTTATTATGGATGGCCGCATTCAATTGCAGGGTGAGGCAGGGTTACTCAGTTATATTCGCGGGACCATTCTTGTTAACCCACATTTGAAAATTTCTTGTAAACTTCCTGACACAGAGCCTATGAAAATAGATCGCGTGAGTGATGTCGTACCTGACATCCCTGATGCGACGAATCCACATCCCCACACAATGAAGTTAGGCGATTTTCATTCACATGCAAAATTATTTGGTAAAATGACTCTCGCTAAATGGTTAAAAACGGGATTTTCTCGAATGGGAGAACAGACAATTCAGGAAATGTGTACAAAGGGAGTTCCAAAGGCTTGGGCTCAAAAACCCATTGATGGATTTTCTGAAGAAGAATTAAAAAAAATTTACACTGTCATACAAAACATGGAACTGCGTGCTCCGTCAACATCCTCTGTCATTTCGATTGGTGAGGAAGCCATTGCTAAAAGTATCAAACGTCTTGGAGACACCGATTTTTTTTCTGTTTTAAGTCGCAAACCTGCGATCTGTGATTATAAACCTGTTCTTGTCGAGGTCGCGATTGCTCGTTTTTTAGATCAACCGCAAGATGCTGATGAACCTGTGCAGGTATTACGATTTGCCAATCGTGTGCCTTTGCAATTTGATAAAGCATCTTGTGCTATTGTCAAAGCGATTACGAGCGTGAACTGGAAAACTTATGGTCTCCGTCAACCTAAAGACGCTCTGCCTCAAGGTGGATACATTATCGCGGTGAGTGTTGTTTCTCCTTTTATTAAATTCAAAAACGCATCGAAAGAAACTATTGATGCTTCGGATGAATTGGTTGAGGAACTACGACGTGCGTTAATGCAGGCAGGACAAAAATTATCGCGATATCTAAAGCGAGAATTTAAAGAATCTGAACTTGAACAAAAAATTCAGCACATCGAACAGTTTGGACCCATTTTAGTTGAAGGGCTTTGCCGTATTGTTGGTGCTTCCGATGCAAGAAAACAAAAAGCATCGGAAGGTCTTATGAAAATATTGGGACGTGATACCAAAACTGCTGAACAAGAATTGGAAACAGCGAAAACAAAGGAAGAAGTTTTGAAGGCTAAAGAAGCATATTTGCAGACTTCGGAACCATCTGTTGAAGAAAAACCAAATGAAGAAATAGAAATAACCAAAAAAGTAAAAGAAAAAACTAAAGCTAAGCCTAAAGGAAAGAAAAAGAAATGAAAATGTCTCTGAAAAAAAAAGATACAGAAATTATTGCAGCGACCCAAAAACTCTGTGAAACGATGCTATCTGAACTGGAAAAATCCCGTCGTCCACTTATTAAAGCAACGAAATGTTCGCTTGATAATTCTATCTATAATCATAAAGTGGGTTTTCTTACTCCGGGAAATAAAATGGTTTCGACCGAACTCAATGTCTCATCCGTTAGAAAAATGTCGCGTACTGTTTTTATGCTCGAAGTTCTTTTACAAAAACTGGAAGTAATGGCTGTACACACCAAGAGGGAACTTTATTACATCAGCAAAGGTGAGGTTAAACATAACCCAAAATTGCGTGCTCTTGATTTCTCAGAACAGAGTGAATCGGATGGGATCATCGACTTCATTTGTGAAATTCTGGAATGCTACCGCGAGGATTTAAATTGTTTTGCGAATGATCGGGGAGGCCAAACCTATTCACAGCAATTAGTAGTTACAGAGATTATGCCCAATGAGGAACAAGCGGTGATTGATTTGTCTAAATTGGGAACATCACCTTTTCAACCAAAAAACCGTCCGCAAAATTTAATTTTGAAAGCCAAATCAAAAATTGATTTTTGTTTAATTGTTGAATCGGAAGGTACGGCGAATACGCTGGTAGCGAATGGTTTTACCAAGAGACATAATTCGATTCTTATTGGTGCTCAAGGGGTTCCCTCTAATGCGGTGCGAGGTTGGGTCAAACGCATTCAAGATCAATTAAAAATTCCGATTTATTTTTTTGGCGATCTGGATGCTTATACGATGCAAAATATTTATCGAACTTTGAAAGCAGGTTCTGCGGCTTCATTGATCAGAAATTCTGATTTCAGTGCCCCGGAAGTTCGATTTTTAGGGGTATTACCTGAAGATATTAAAAAATATGATCTCCATGATTATCCGGTAAAAGAAAACGATGTGCAAGAAGTGCGTGCTCTCAAAAAATGTCGTGATGCGATGGAAAACGATCCTTTTTTCAAAGATAAAAAAAATAAAGGGCTGACAGAAATTTTACAGTGGTTATTAAAAAATAAACGCC
>CAZFSQ010000111.1:0-6915 GCA_964521975.1 uncultured Oligoflexales bacterium
ATTTGAAAGCTATGCTAAAATATTTGAATCATGCGAAGTAAAAATTTGTTCATCACCCTAGCCATCATTTTCAGCTTAACTGCTTTATATATTTTTACACCTTCAAAAAATAAAAATAAAAATAAATCATCCGCTGTAGAAGACATCATCAAACCCCGCGTTGAATTAGAAAAATTTTCTTACCTGCGATTTGACGGAAACCAACTCAAAGGTTTTCTCTCCGCATTTAATGGTTATTATCTCGAACCCAATTTAATTAAGCTGACAGAAAATGTGAATGCTGAGGAATTAAATAAAAATCAGACGGTGAATAAACTGAGAGCTGATGAGGTTCTCATTACGCTGCACTCTAATTCGATTGAAGAGGTGATTAAATCACCTCAGATGGATAAGGCTGAAGCAACTAGTAATGTTGAATTGAATTATCAAGAATCTATTTTAAAAACTAAATACGTCCTTTATGATTTTGAAAAAAAACTACTGTCCTCCTCCTTTCCAGTTCGTGTACAAAGAGGCTATAGTTTCTTTCAAGGCGACAAAGGATTTACCTATAATTTAGTCGATGATACGTTAAAAGTTATGGGTCAGGTTGATGGTGAATTAGAATCTAAGGAAAATCGTCCATGAGATCTTTGTATTTTCTTTTTTTTATTTTTTTAACCTATCAAAATCTACGTGCAGATCTTGTTGAGCCAGAAGATATTTCCACGCAAGAATCTCCGACCAATAAAAGCAAAGAGAAATCTCCAGACTCCATTTCACCCCCACCCTTTATTGAAGACTTAAACCCTCCACCGATCTTTGACGATAAACCAAAAAAACTGAATAACCCGACAACAACAACAAATCCATCATCTAAAAAAAATTCTACGAAACCTCCTTCCCAAAACAAGCAAGATCAAGAAAAAATTTATTTTAAATCCACAGGTCTAAGAGGAAATAAAAAAGAGGGACGCGTTGAGTTAGAAGAAAATGTTTTAGTCACTCAAGGGGAACTTTATATTTCCTGTGACAAAGCCATTGTGTTTTACAACACTCAAACAGAAGAGGTGGAAAAAATTCAATCCATCGGCAACGTAAAAATTCGCAATCAGGATGAAACCAGCGGTCAATCCATACGAGCAGAATCGAAAGAAGCATTTTATTTTGCTCAAGAAAGAAAAATTACGCTCAAAGGAAAAGCAAATTTAATAAAAGGCGAAAGCGTAGTACGTGGAAAAGAAATTACTTATGAATTAGATACAGGGTGGATCAAAGCTGATAAAGTTGAAGGGGTCATGCAACCCAAAGATAAAGACTTAGATAAAAATGACGATCAAAAATGAAAAACTAATTCTTGCTGCTCATCAATTACAAAAAAATTTCAAACAACGTAAAGTTGTTAAAGGTGTCTCCTTTGATGTTGCCATGGGTGAAGTGGTGGGATTGCTCGGTCCCAATGGAGCGGGAAAAACGACCAGTTTTTATATGATCGTTGGATTGTTATATCCGCAGTCAGGTAGGGTCACGATGGGTGATGAAGATATTACTGCACTGCCCATGCATATTCGTGCAAAAAAAGGGATCAGCTACTTACCACAAAATATGTCCATCTTTAGAAAAATGACGGTTGAAGAAAATTTAATTTCCATTATGGAAGTTACCGGCGTCCCTACTTACGAGAGAAAAAATCAACTAGAAGAATTATTATCCAAATTTCAGATTGATCACATTCGCAAATCTGAAGGAATTTCTTTATCGGGTGGCGAAAGACGCCGTGTTGAAATTGCACGAGCTTTAATTCTAAAACCTAAATTTCTTTTACTCGATGAACCATTTGCCGGTATTGATCCTGTCACCGTGCAAGAAATTCAAAATATTATTTTAGGTCTAAAAAAAGAAGGTCTTGGTGTTTTAATTACCGATCATAATGTAAGAGAGACTTTAGGAAGCTGTGACCGAGCTTATATTCTCGCATCAGGAGAAATAATCGCTCAAGGATTACCGAGCGAGATTGTGCAAAACCAGGTGGTGGTGGAGACTTATCTTGGAGAGGGATTTCGTTTATAAAATTGTGAATAAAATTGCATTAGGATAAAATGAGAAGATATGGCAATTGAAATAAAACAAGGCTTAAGAATTTCTCAGCAACTACTCATGACCCCACAGTTGCAGCAGGCCATTAAATTATTAAAATTATCACGTGTCGAACTTGAAGAATTTGTCGCCGAACAACTTTCCGAAAATCCCGTTCTTGAAGAGGGAATTATTGAGTCCAGTGAAGAAAAAATGCAAGTTGAAAAAGAAAAGGAATCCTCTGAAGAAAATATCAACACCGATTATATGGGTGAAGGGACAAAAATTGTTGACCGCATGGGTGAAGGGGAAAAAGAGAATTTTGATTGGGAAGCATATTCTCGCGATCATGATGTTCAAGCCATGCCGCAAAATCTTGCTCGCCATTCGGGAGAAGAAACCCCCAACTATGAAAATTTTGTTTCTAAATCAAAAACACTACAAGAACATCTGATGACCCAACTGGGCGAACTCGATTTAGATGAAAATGAGATTGGTATTGCTCAAAATATTCTAGGTAATTTAGATGATAATGGTTATCTGCAAACAAGTAGCGAAGAAATTGCAAGCCAATTGCAAGTTGATCCCGAATTAGTTGATGATGTCCTCGATACCGTGCAACGACTTGACCCCATCGGAGTAGCCTCCAGAGATCTTAAAGAATGTTTATTAATTCAATTGCGAGCCTTGCGACTCAAAAACGGAATCGTCGAAAAAATTATTGAGAATCATTTATCTGATTTAGAAAATAAAAATTATAATGCGATTGCTCGTGCCTTAAAAATTGATCTCAAAAAAGTTGAGGAAAATTTAGGAATCATTGCTGATCTTGAACCTATTCCTGGAAGACAATTTAGTGAAGATGCCACCCAGTATATTATTCCCGATGTTTATGTTTTTAAATTGGCTAACGAATGGGTTGTGTCTTTGAATGAAGAAGGATTGCCGCGTTTAAAAGTAAGCTCTTTCTATCAAGATAAAATCCAAGAAGCAAAACATGTCGCTCAACCCAAAGAAAAAGAATATGTGCAAGAGCGAGTCAAGTCAGCTCAATGGCTTATTCGCAGTATTCAGCAACGACAAAAAACTATTTTTAAAGTTGCAGAATCTATTGTAAGAAGACAAAAAGATTTTTTTGAATATGGAATTAAATATCTAAGACCCATGGTCCTCAATGATGTCGCTCAAGAAATTGAGATGTCAGATTCAACCGTGAGCCGCGTGACCAGTAATAAATATATGCATACACCACGAGGAATTTTTGAACTCAAATTCTTTTTTAATAGTTCTGTTGCGGGAACCGATGGAGATTTTCTTGCTTCCGAATCTGTAAAGGTGATGATTGATGAGATCATCAAATCTGAAGATGCAAGAAAACCTTATTCAGATAAAAAAATTGTCGATGTGTTAGAAGAAAAAGGGGTTCATCTCGCAAGAAGAACTGTGGCCAAATATCGCGAAAATTTGGGAATCCATCCATCGAGTAAGAGAAAAAAAATAAGTTAAAGATGCCCTGGCATTCGCACCTACGGTGCTCATTGGGCATGACACGGAATGGATATGTTACAAAAGCCTTTACTAATATTGATCTCAGGTTATTCAGGAGCAGGTGTCTCTACGGCACTTAATATTTTAGAAGATATGGGATTTTATGCTTTGGATAATTTACCTGTCGATTTGCTGCAAAATTCATTGCAATATTTTAAGGAAAATTTAAATTCACTCAAAGGTCTGGCGGTTGCGTTTCGCTTATTAAATCCTTTGGATGATGAAAAATTTAAATCCCTCATCAAGAAAAGTGAAGATAGTTTTCAAATCCATGTTTTATTATTAACTGCCAACAAGCAAACGCTACTCAATCGTTTTTCCTCCACGAGGAGAAAACACCCCAATTTTAAAAACTTTGGTGATCTTAGTTTAGCTGTTGATGACGAAATTCAGCGATTTGAATCCCTAGAAAAAATATCCGATATCGTCTTAGATACATCCCGCTGGTCACCCAATCTTTTACGACGTGCTATTGAAGAGCGTTATCAAGGACACCTCCCTAAACGAATTCTTTATTTCACTCTCGCGAGTTTTGGTTTTAAGTATGGGATGTTTCGGCCTGCGGAAGGAATTTTTGATGTTCGCTTTATTAAAAATCCTTACTTTGTCCCAGAACTCAAAGATAAAATGGGGATGGATCAAGAAATTAAAAATTATATTTTTAGCGAAGAAACCGCACAGAGTTTTTGTGATTATTTAGAAAAATTTATTCGTTTTAGCCTTCCGCTGCATTATCAAGAAGGAAAACATTTTTTTCGTTTAGGTATTGGTTGTACTGGTGGCAAACACCGCAGCGTCGCTTTTGTTGAAGAGTTGAAAACTAGATTAGATAAAAATCCTTTGGCCAACATACAAGTGGATATTCTTCATAGAGATATTGATCAGTTATAAAAAATTATTTAATTATTTCTAAAGTAACCGACCTTTCTCCCGATAAATCTTTAGGTTTAGATATTTGATCTAAACTCAGAAATTTTAGAGGAGAAAACGGTTATGAATATGAAATTAAATTACTTGATACTCATTTTATCACTCTTAATTTTAACGTCTTGTTCCAGTTCATCGACAGAGGAAGAAAGCCTTGAAAGCAGTGATGAAGAAACTTCGGAAGCTTCTGATGAAACCCCCAAAACTGATCCAACAGAAACAAGCTCTCCAGAAGAAACTTCGAGTGAAGTTGAAATGAAGGCTATTTCAAACCCAGGTTCTAAAGTTCGCTATTTAAAAGGAGACAGCCCTCTTTATAGTCAACCTCAATTAGATTCTCAGCCACTTAAATCACTCAATAAAGGCGAAGTGGTTCTTATTTCTGAACAAGGGGAATGGGCTCAAGTTTCTGGCGGAGGATTTCTTCCCCTATCGTCACTCTCCGATAAAGGTCTAGGACGCGATAAAAATAAAAAAGAATGGGGAAAATAAACCCCTAGAGTCAAGTAATTGACCTTCCAATTAAAAAGGGTTACATCTTAGATATCTCTTTTTTTTGGAGGAAAAAACTATGCAATTTCAATTTTCATTCAAACACATGACAACATCTGAAGCCCTTAGAGATTATGCAGAAAAAAAAGTTTCTGAAAAAATTTCTAAATACGTAACCAAGCCTATCGAGGCACATGTCACTTTTGAGGTAGAACATCAAAACCATATCGCTCATTGCAATATTGTTGGTGGAGATGGTTTTAATGTCGTTGCAGAACATTCCTGCTCCGACATGTATGGTTCTGTAGACCACATGTTGGATAAATTAGAAATTCAATTAAAGAAACATAAAGAAAAAATTAAAGATCATCGCCATTCAGGATTAAAAGAAGAAACGGCGAAGGTGTTACGACATAATGAAGAAGAAGAATAGACACCTGTCATGCCCAATGAGCACCGAAGGTGCGAGTGCCTGGGCATCTCTTAAGTTCTTGTTAATTTAAAAAATAGCTTAAGCCATTTAAAAATAAATTCAGGGGCGTGATTTTTTTTCCATACTCCTGCGAGATATTTGTTTCCTTCACTTAACGTGGGGTACGAATGAATCGTTCCAAGAATGGAATTAAGACCAAATCCTTGTTTCATGCCATGAATAAATTCTGTTATTAATTCTCCTGCTGAAGGGGCGACAATCGTTGCCCCAAGAATTTTATCTTTCTTGGGCTGTGTTAAAACTTTGATAAATCCTTCATTTTCAGACTCCGTAATCGCACGATCTAGTTCCGACATATCAAACATACTTACTTCGTAAGGAATATTTTTTTTCTTTGCTTCCTGTTCACTCAGCCCCACATGAGCAATTTCTGGGTCTGTAAATGTCACCCAAGGAACCACACGATAATCGACTTTAAATTTTTTAAAGGGAGAAAATAAACTATTCACCGCACAAAACCATGCTTGATGAGCAGCCATATGAGTAAATTGATAAGGGCCGGCCACATCTCCACAAGCATAAATATTTTTCCCATCGGCTCTCATATATTCATCGACTTTAATTGTTCCATTGGAATTTAATTCAATTCCCAAACTCTCCCAATTAATTCCATGAGTATTTGCTTTTCTTCCTGTTGCGATTAAAATTTGATCAAAAGAAATTTCATTTTTATTTTTTTGCGAATCTTCATACAACAATTTATTTTGTTCGACTTTGATTGGGTGTGCGTCGGTAATAACGTTAACGCCTTCAGAAATTAATTTTTTAGTCATAAACTTTGCCACTTCAAAATCTTCATTCGCAAGAATATGGCTGCTCTTCTCTAACTGAATCACCTCTGAACCTAAGCGTGCAAAAGCTTGGGAAAGTTCACAACCAATCGCCCCTCCACCTAAGACAATTAATTTTTTCGGAAGCGTTTTTAATTGCCATAAATTTTCAGAGGTAAGATAAGAAATTTTTTCTATCCCCGAAATTTCTGGCACAAACGGGTGTGCCCCAAGAGCTAAAATGATTCCTTTGGTTTTGAGAGTACGGTTATTTACCTGTACCGTATGCGGATCTAAAATTTTTGCTTCACCTGAAATACATTCGACACCCAAATTTGTATATCGCTCGATACTGTCATGGGGTTCAATTTCTTTAATAACTTGATGAACACGATTCATGACATCTTGAAAATCGAATTCAAAATCAACTTTTTTGATCCCATACTTTTTATGATTTTTAAGTTGTGAGATTATTTTTGCCGTTTTAATGAGTGCTTTGGAAGGAACACATCCTGTATTTAAACAATCGCCTCCCATTTTATGTTTTTCGATTAAAGCAACTTTCGCTTTAACCGTTGCCGCAATGTAAGAACTGACGAGACCAGCAGCCCCTCCACCGATGATTAAAAG
>CAZFSQ010000112.1:0-6898 GCA_964521975.1 uncultured Oligoflexales bacterium
GCGAATCATTGGGGATGACAGGGGTTTGTCAACCACATTTCCGTGACCGGTTACTATAAATGCGATGTTTTTGTTGATTTTATTGATAAAAACTTATAAAATTTAGGAGTATAGATTCTAATTTTTGAGGTTTTTATGGAGTTTGTCAGAAAAATTTCTATCAATATTGGGCAGCCGGAATCCTATTTTATTTTTGGTCCAAGAGGAACAGGTAAAACTTCGCTCATTAAAAATTTAACTCAAAATTATCCTCATAAAATTTGGATTGATTTATAGCCTTATCGAAACGTATCCCCAAAATTTACAGTTCATTTTTACCGGTTCAAGTGCAAGAAAACTCAAGATTACAGGATCAAATTTATTGGCGGGTCGAGCCAACATCAAAAACCTACATCCTCTTTCAATGATCGAACTCCCCTCATTTGATATTTATAAAGCATTAACCATTGGAACATTGCCCAAGCCATACCTCTCTAAATCATTGCCCTATAATTTTCTTGAAAGCTATGTAGGAACCTACCTTAAAGAGGAAATCCAAATTGAATCAAACATTAGAAGGCTCGATGGATTCCAAAGATTTTTAGAACTCGCAGCCCAAGCCAATGGAACCTTGATTAACTACACAAAGATTGGTCGTGATTGCAAACTTTCAAGCAAAACGATTGCAGAGTATTTTAGTATTTTAGTGGACACCCTTATTGCTATAAGACTCGATCCTTGGAACAGATCCATTCGAGAGCAAATTCGCCGACAACCAAAATTTTATTTTTTTGATAATGGCATTCTCAATACCTTGCGAGGAGAGATAAACATCGACCTAAAACCTGCGAGTTATAGATATGGCAACCTATTTGAAACATTAGTTATCAACGAGGTTTTTCGACTCAATGACTATTTAGAAAAAAGAAGGAAATTTTTTCATTGGAGAACCGAAAATAATTTCGAGGTCGATTTAATTATTGACCAGGGGTTTTCTTCTCCACCTATCGCTCTTGAAATTAAATCTTCCTCTGAAGTTGCATTAGATGATCTCAGCGGGTTAGTCGAGTTTAAAAAATTTTACCCCAATTCTAGGCTTATATGCTTATGTCAAACCCCAAGAAAATACCAACTTGATTCCAATATTGAAGTATGGCCTTGGAAAGAAGGAATCATCTCTATTTTATAATTAATACTAAACATAATAAAACATCTTTGAATTTTTATCCGCTGTCTTCGCAATATATTTTTCTAATCTTTCTTGTGAATCATTTTCAAAAGTAGTAAATCGCACACCAAGCCCTTGTGGTTTTTCAGGTTCCATTTCTGTTGGCCGAATTACTCGCACCAATTCACCTTCACATAAAATTGGTTTTTTATTTCCAGGAATTTCAAACGAAATTTTTAATACCACACCTGATTCCCAATTTTCTTCTGTAATCAAAAAAATTCCTGTACTAGAAATATCTCCAATCGGCATTGTAAGTTCTTGCTTATCAATTTTAATTTTAGCTTCACCATAAATATCCACTCTCTCGTTTGAGCGAGTTGCATGATCCAAAAGTGATTTAATTTTTTCGACGAAATATTGTCTTGGAATCGGTTGCACCACAAACATATCAGCTCCGGCACTGATCGCTGAATTTTTCGCACGGGTCGATGTCTGCACCGAAGTCACCACAACAGGAATTTCTTGAAACTTTTTATGCCCTTTTAAATGTTTGCAACAAAGAACACCATTCGCTTTTTCATAATCCATATTGATCACAATGATATCGACTTTATTTTTTTCAAGAATTTTTTCTGCATCTTCATAACAAGTCGCCGTCCGTACAATAATTCCCATCTTGCGATAACCTGCACGATCTAAATCCGAAGTCAGGGTGCGACCATCAATGGATAACATGGTAATATTTTTATTGCCCATAACAAACTTCTCCTATCATTCTGTAATCGTTGAGCATGACATCAACGTCATTAATGATTTCGGAAATCTTATGAATAATATTTAGGAATATTTTTCAACATCATGAAATACCAAGATTTTTTTGTTACCTCATATAACCAGCACGTCTAATCTGTTCTTGAATCCATTCACGACTTCCTGAACTTGCAAAATTTTCTGCTCGCATAAAACTTTCCCGTGCAAGATCAAACTGACCCGCTTGAAATAATTTTTTTCCTAAAACTTTAAACCATTCGTAATAAAAATTTTGAGGAAGTGTTTTGTCTAAATTAAAACTTAAAAGTTGCTTAAGGTTTTCTATTTTTTCAATTTCGAGATCATCCCCTCGCCGCAAACGCAAATAAATTTGCAGCCATGTTTCTTCATACCACTGGATTTTCTCATCTCGCAACGGTGGTTTTTTCTTCCAACCTGCCAAATATTTTCGCCATTGAATGGCTTGGTTCTCTGGTAAGCTTTCCTCAATTCGCAACCGCGAATAAATCTGGCGTTTAAGATCATGACCTAGTTCTTTTGTAAGAGACACTCGTCCCAATTTTTTCAAAATTTCTATACTTTGTTCTTTACTCTCTAACACTCTTACAACATCAGATTCCATGAACCCTAATTCCACATCTTCAATATTTTCAGGCGGATCATGTTTCAGAGATCGAATCGAACGCAACCACCGCATAAGCGGTGCAGTATCTTGAAACGGCTGGTCCATTTGTTTATTGATCTGGGAACGAAAAAATAAATTGCGAATTTCAAAATCCTTTGGATTCAAATTAAGTCGCCATAAAAAATAATCTTGTTCAGGATTCCACCCTACTGGTTGTAAAAGACGCACCCAAGCACTCTCGCTTCTTGATTCCCATAAATCAACTTTACTATGCGGACATAAATCATGCAGCACTCCAGGGGAACGAAATAATTTTTCGAGTGCAATATTATCTTTTGGGCGTGGATATTTTTTTTTGAGATATTGAATCCAATCTTTTAAAAAAAATTCCATAGATTTTTGGAATACACTCTCAAACGATTTCCCCGAATATAAATTCAAAACTTTTTCGCCACCATAAATATCAATCAGATAATTGATCATTGAACCCGAAAGGGTGTACGCTTTTGTCCCCTCAACTTTCCAAAAAAACGGTGACCATAATTCTCGCATGGGCGGAGCATTTTTCGACCGTAAAATTTGTAACGAACCTTCATCCAAATTAAACTCTCGCTCATTGGGAGCTAAGGCAATTGCTAAACCTTCTGTAAATGCCATATTCGGATGAAAACCAAGTCCATAAAAAGCTCTCTCGCTTGCAAGAGCATGAACTAATTCATGACGAAGATTGGGATGGGGAAACTCGTGACCCGTAACATGAATAGACGGAGTATAGATATCCGCAACGTCGGTATCATACCCACCAAACCATATTTTTTTTTCTTGATTCGAGCGATAAACAAATACATGAATTTTTTTTTGCGAGGTTCCTAATTTTTTTTGCAACTCATCAACATGGAATTGAGTGTCCCAAAAAAATAAATTCCACTTTTTTTGTTCTTGCTCTGATTCTTTTGCAAGTTGATTGTGCAAATTGTAATATAGAATAAAACCACGCCCAATTTTTTTTTCACTGAATAGATTTTGTAAATTTTTTAAACCATGCTGATTGATCTGAAATTTTTTTACATATGCGATAGAAAAAAATGAGATGAGTACCATAACTAATCCCAAAAAAATTCCATTCCGTTTCAATTTCGATGTCTGGTATTCACTCAAAATACCTATAATGGATAATCCGAAAAAAATTCCAAGATGTAACGTTCGAGCCAAGACCATTCCATTTTCAATGATAATTTTTTCATCATAAATTGGGCCATGTAAAAATCCAAAAAATAAATTCACCATACGTTTTTGTGGAAAAAAATAAAAAGCCAAAAAAAGCGAGACGATTAAAATTGAATAAAATAAAACAAAAAATAAAATATTTTTAAATTGCTGCTTATTCTGTTTTAAGTGAATCATTAGCTTATATATTGCAAATGAAAAAAAATATCCCGGCAGAACGAGTATCAGCATCCAAAAATAAAAGCCGTTGGCACTGCACGGACACACGCGACTCAATAAAAGCCATGACCCAGGAAAAAAAATAGCAACACACCCTCCAAACAAGAAAACAAAATCATATGCTAAATTTAAAAAACTCGGATTTTTTTTGTTTTGTTTTGGAAAATATCGGATCGGTAAAGAAATGAGAGCAAGAGGAAAAAATATAATAAGTAAAAATAAAACCGTTAAACTATATTCATATTCTAAATTTCTACCAAAGGATGTTAAAAGCGGACTGGTTGCACACAAAAGCCAAAGACAGAGCACGGCCGTTTTTCGATAAAAAATGGGTGATAAATTAGAAACCATGATAATCTTTGTATTCTATCAAAAATCAGCACTTAATTTATTTAATTATTTCAGACTCTTAGTTGGTGTTTTTTAAATTTTCTAAAGTTTTTCCAAGAAATTCCGATAAGTATTTTATAGCACAGTTACACGTTAAAATTTTGGAGGTATCTTATGTTTAAGTTTAAAAAAATGATTTCAATCACATTAGCAACTGCCTTTATTTTATCTTCTTGCGGTGCTGAAAGACCTGAAGGAAACGATGCTCCTGCAAGTATTAAAAAGACAACTACGGAGTCAAATACCGCATCAACGCAAACATTAAACACAAATACACAAACAGGAACAGGAACAGGAATGAATGTAGGCGGTAATTTGCAACAACCCACAACTAATCTTAACAACTTGGGTCAACCCAATTATTCTCAGCCACAAACTTTCTCGCAACAAGGTAATGACCCTTATGCGAATGGTGTTGCTATGCAAAATCAAAACTTTTTTCCACAAGAGCAAACGAATGATTCTGCAACCACCGGAACATTGATTCAATCACTTGCAGGAGTTTTGGTTCCTGTTATTGCTAATGGAATGAGAAGTAGCGGCGGCACTCGCAGCTTATCATCATCTCAACAACAACAGTTACAAAGGCAACAAATGTTACAACAGTCTCGCAGCAGCAATGCTCCCATGATGAGTTATGAAGATGATGATTTATCTTACTAACGTGTCTAATAAATCTTTAGCTTTTTGAAACTCAGGAGATAAAGCTAAACATGTTTTCAAATTTTCGATCGCAATTTCTTGGTCTTCTTTAGTTTTCTTATTCAAATGCCCAAGAGCAATATTAAAATGAATGCGGTAATTTTCTTTAAACTTCGGATAAAACTTTAACGCACGATTATATTCTTGCAAAGCCGTCTCATATTCTCCCGACCTGGAACACAAAACTCCCTTATTATTAAAATGACGTACAATCTCGATAGGTGCTGTTGTTTCATGACAGAATTTTTTTCCATGCTCTTCAAAGCCATGATCCATTAAGTAATCTAATGCATCTAATTTAGGACTTGCTTCATCAAATGTTAATTGATTAGCTTCTTTAAATTTTTTAACTGCATCATCCGGTTGTTTTAAATTTGTATAGACTTTTCCTAGATTCATTAAACGCTCGATATTGAGAGGAGCTAAAGAATCAGCCTTTTCAAGATATGTTTTGGCTAGTGCATAATCTTTTTTGTGCATTAATACTTTTCCAGCTAAATTTACCGTCGATAAATCTTCAGGTTTTTCTTGTACCAATTTTGCTACCACATCCCAGGCGTATTCCCACTTCCCCGCTTTCTCATAAAAGTCATAGAGAAGCTCTAAACCTTTAACCCCCAAGTTAGGAAATTTCTTTTTAATTAACTCAGCTGTTTTATCTATATCCTTTGATTTATCAAAAAAACTTAAAATATTATTTTTTAGCTCATAATATTTTAAATTTTGATCTCTGATTAATTTCGCTTTGGCTAATAAAGAAATCAGAACTCCCATAGCAATGGGTTTATGGGTATTTAAAATATCACCCAACTCACGAATTAAATTTTCTTGTCCCGCTTGCCTCACATGAGAATAGACATTGATAAATCCAGTCGAACGCCGCTCAATGCTTTCATGCTCTCGCCATTTTTGAATCAACGCCAACCCCGACCGAGCATGAAAATTCATCTCGACTAAAGCCACATCAAAAATATCATGATTAAAACGATAAACAGCCGTCGAACCATCGGTTGCAGATGCTACATTGATTTTATATTTGGCTAATGAATTTTCTATTGTTCGACAATAGGCAAGGTCACTGTCAACAACAAGAACTTTACTTGGGAGTGTCGCTTCTTCAGCCATGTTAATTTTGGAAAAAATTATTTCATTTTTCGAGCATGAACACTGCGAGCTTTTCTACGTCGAACTCGCAATTTCTTCTTAGCTCGATATTTTGCTGTTTTTTTACGATTACGTGGTGGTCTAGCTTTTTTCATGATCATTCTCCCTGTCATGCCCAACGACTCGCGAAGCGAGAAGTGCCTGGGCATCTTCAATAATTACAAATTCATTCCAAAATTAAAATGGATATCGTTCACACTTGCTCGTGAATTTACAAAGAGCGAAACTTTTGTCTCCTCTGCTTTCTTATCAGTTGCAGTCGGATTAACTTTTTCTGAAGTTGTTGTTTCAAATAACGGACTTTCAAAAATATCCATTTCAAGTTCCATAAAAAAATTGCGATCTAAATCAAATTTAATTCCACCATGCCCACCATAATATAAACCTGTCGTTCTTGTTTGCGAAATAACAGTGCTCACGGTTTGTACAGAACTTAATTTTCCTGAACCTGCCACAAACGGCGTAATAAAAGAATTCCACGGTGCAAAATAATAACGATATCCTCCACCAAGGTCATATCCCATATGATTATCAGGAGCCTTCCCTCCATCTGGAGCATCATAACTACTCAGCACAACTCCGACTTGCCCATACCATGCTTGTCTTTCACTCTTATCGGCATAGAGGTCATCTAAATATCTACCTCCTAT
>CAZFSQ010000113.1:0-6834 GCA_964521975.1 uncultured Oligoflexales bacterium
TATTTGAGATTATCTCTAAGGGTGAAGATCCATTTTTTACTGTCATTTTCTTTTTTCCAGGATTTTGCTATTTGTGAAGTGATTTCACCTTTTTTGCTCGATGAGACGAGGGTTCCTAGGACTGAGGTGAATGCAAAATGATGAATATATTGATCATAATCTAATGGGTCGGCCGAATATGGCATTGATGGAGTTGCAAAATACATTTCATTTCGAGAAATTGAGTTCATTTTTATTTTTTCCCATCCAACACCTATTACCATTACAAGCAAGGCCAAAATAGTGAAGTTTCTCATTGGGTTTTAACTTGCCCATTTTTTGTTGACCCATTTCCCCCAGGCCCTGTACCAGTCGCATCTTCAGAAGAGATTGTAATTTTAGACACTTGGCTCATTTGCAAAGAGGCTGCATATGACTTTGCACCTATAAATGTAAGAACTATAATAAATATCGGATACAGTGTTTTTTTCATACTTTCCCCATAAATTCAAAATTTTGTTTAGAATACCTTTAATTTAAAAATCTTCAATTTAAGAATATGTTTAATGAAAAAACTACTCACTAAAATATCTCCCATTTTAATAGCAACTTTCTCTATTTTAACTATTACTTTTTTTTTAAGATTTTATCTTTATATTAATAGCTCCCAACTCATCAAAGAATTTCAAAATCAAAATTACAAAGAATTATACTCAATGGATACACTCCAGGTAACTTCCAGGTTAAATTCACTTTCTAGTGCAATAAACTGGGTGTGCATAAGAGGAAGCTTAAATAATGATACATTCTTTAGTCTAAGCAAAGGTGAATGCCAAACTGGTCTGTTTCAGCAAAACCAAGAAATCTTGCTACCCGAGGCAAACAATACGATTATTTCATTTACGGTGAGACTACCAAAGGAGGTTGAGTACTTCTTTTTAATTTTCATAATTTTTCAATCAATATTAATTGCAGTTCTTATTATATTTACAAGAAAAGTGGAAGCTGAGAAGTATTTAAATGAGAATAAGATAAATCGAATTGCAAGACAAGTCTCCCACGATATCAGATCACCACTTGGTGCACTTAACGCAATTATAGGTTCACTTGAAAATGTGGCAGAGGATAAACGAAACATTATTAATCATGCGATTGACAGAATAAACAATATTTCAAATAACCTACTCAATCAAAGTAACAGCAATGTCCCTATCCCACTGATAAAGGAATATGAATTAAATCAAATATTAAAATCACTCGTACAGGAAAAATCAATTGAATACTCAGAGGATTCGAACATTCAAATATTCTTTCAACCTTCAAGTGAAGAGACTTACATCAGATTGGATTCTTTTGAATTGTCGAGGTGTCTTTCAAACTTGATAAATAATTCAATTGAAGCTAAAAAAATTAATTCTAAAATAAAAATTGATTTATTTCTTGAAAATCTAACTAACAACGAAGTGACCATTAAAATCATTGATAATGGAAAAGGAATTCCGAAAGAAATTATAAATCAAATTGGACTCAAAGAGATATCTTCAAAGAAAAAGGGAAATGGACTGGGTCTAATTCATACTTTTGAGAATATTAAAAACTGGAATGGGAAAATTGTAATTCAGCCTGAAGTTGATGTCGGTACAGAAATTTATATTACATTGCCAGTCGTTAAGAGAAAAATGCCGGTTACAGTTTTATTAGATGACGATGAGCTTGTAAGATTAACCTGGGGGCATATCGCTAAAAAATTTGATCAGAACTTAATAATTTTTTCAATGCCAGATGAATTATTTCAAAACTTAGAGAATCTTGAAAAAAATTCAGTTTTTTATTTAGATTCAAATTTAGGTAAAGGTATTAAAGGAGAAGATATTGCAAAGGAAATATATCAAAAAGGATACTTAAATATTTTTTTAACCACTGGCCATGATGCTAAAGATTTTGAGGATTTGAATTTTATAAAAGGTGTCAAAGATAAGTCTCCTCCTTGGAAATAAAATATGAACTACGTTGTCTGCTGGCACCTTTTAAGCAGCAAGTATATTTACAATTGTTTTCAAAGTTGGATTAAAATCCTTATTTTTATTCATCAAGTCATACAACGTCTGTCTTCCAATTTTTTGTGCAGTAGAAAGATGAAGTTTATTAACTGTCTCCAAATGAGCAATTAATAAATCTTGAACTGACTCTAAGTCACCTTCGAGTAATGAAAAATAAATTGCCGCTTTGATTCTTTCTTTATCTGCTAAATTTTTCTCAAAAGGATTATGCTTTGTTAAGATGATTTCTTTTGATTTCTTTAAGAATTTTTTTGGCGCTTTTAATGTCTTTGTCTTGGCCATTTTTAGTTCCTCCACCTAATGCAATTAGGACGATTCTTTCGGTTCTCACTAGATAAATTCTTAATCCAGACTTCCATTTTAATTCAATCAAACCATCAAAATATTTCATTGAACCAAAATGACCATATTTTATTATTTTTAAAAATCGCGCTGAAATCAAATCTTGAATAATTGGGTTTTGATTACTAAACCAATCATTAAATTCATTCGACCTTAAAATATGGAACTTGAATTCGTCCATTTTCACGGCACTCCTAAAATTGTACGATAAATCGGGCAATTTGTAAAGATTGAGAAACTACGTTTTGAAGAGCAATAAGCAGTTTAATTGATTTATAGTAAGGTTTGGATTTTGTTACTTCAAACACACCCAGTTTATAATTTAAGTAATGCAGTTCAATCAATTATTAAAAATAGTCTTTCTAATTAACTGAATTCCTTTGACTTTAAAGTCAAAGGGCCGAGCACTCTCCTAAAATCTTGGACTGGAAAAATAAGATCGTAATCACCCCACATTAACTGGCCATTTTTTACTTGAAAAGATTTGAAGATTTTTAGATCTAGATATTTCTTAATCAATGGATTTAAAGAACTATTCAGAAAAGAATGAAAATCAACTAGGCTTTCAAATCCATCACTGAAGGTAATATTAATTTTATAGTCAACAGCATAGGTAGCTGAAGTAACTTCAAGGAATTTTTTCATAATTTTAAATCAATTTTCTTTGCAATAATTAAAGAGGCTTATTAGTCTGGTACCAAACTACTATCCTAGATTATTTGTAGGGAATATATCTTTCTTCGATACTGGAATCTCATCCCCACTTTTTTTCCTTAATTCATAGTTTGGATAATTCCCATTTTTAATAAAATTCACAAATTCACTTTTTTTCATTACCAACTTTTTATCCAAATCATAAAAAATTCGATTTTTGCCATTCTTATTTTCATCTAGAACGATTACAAGCCCAGCAAGATCTCTTAGTATTTCTTTGTTCCCTAAATATTTTCTTTTATCATTCTCAAGATTAATTATAAGTTCATCATTCTTTAAAGCTTTCATCAATCTCTTAAACAATTCTGTTCTGGATTTTGTCTTTTTACCATATTTTCTACCTATTTCATTGTTCCAAAGGTCCATATTTGTCGAATTTTCAGTATTTGTAGAAGAAAAGCTCCAGCCAGGAAAATATTCATTCATTCTTCCCAACATATCGGCTGTTGGTTCGCCATACTCTTGAGTAAAAACGCCACTCACATAAGCATGCCTTAAAGCATCGACATCATTATCAAAGAATCCTTCATCTAATTCATTAAATGAACCATCTTTATTTTTAGGTAATTTTTTAAAGTTTTTATCAATGAGCTTATAAATTTCATTTTTTGCCTCCGCTTCAAGTGCAAAAGGGTTCCATTTCATTTCTTTTCCAGGGATTTAGTTTTATAAAAATATTTATATTAAAAACTAATACAATAAAAAATGCAGGAATAAAATAAAAACCTACGATGAGCGGAGTCAGTGTTACTGATGGAATAAAAAGTAAAGTTGATAATTTTTTATATTTTTTTGAAATATTCAAAGTAATTAATGCGAGACCGGCATTGGAAAAAGTTGCGATGAAAAATATTTTCGTGAAAAGGATTGGTGTAAGTTTAAAAGGATCAAGTGGAAAATATATCGAGAAATGGATGTATAAAGCAATTATAAAGGGAATCATGGCCCACAAAATATGTTTAAAGTTAATTTTTTTCAGATGAATCATCTACTCTCTGGCTATCGACTATTTGTAGATTATTTATTTTAAAAGAAAAAAATGCAAATATATAAAATAACAAAATATTTATAACATTGAAATTATTTGAAAGTTTTAGTGAGTTGTTTCAAAAACTGACTGCATAAACGAATAGTTCCTTTCTCTTTTTCAGCGTTCTTGTCTCATGCTCCGTGGTTAGTGAAGTCTGCTGGTACCTTTAAAGCTAAGCCGATACTGATTTGAAAAATTTTGCCAAAATTGGAAGAGTGAAGCTCGGATTTTTTTCGAGACGCTTTTTAAAACTCAAAATTTCGAGTGACTCGATTTCTGAATTCTCTGGATTTATACGGGCGACAATACCATCTTCAATTTCATCACTTTCTTGATTTAGATTGGCTTCAATTTTATAAATATAGAGGATGTCACCTTCTGCATCGTATTCAAATGTAAGTTGATCATTAGGTTTCATAATTTTCTCCAACTGGCATTTTGCGACTTACAAAGCTAGTTATTATCCAAGGCCGAATAGTATCTGCTTTGATCACGACGACTAAATACTTACCATTAAATATATTCGAATCCCATCTAACGAGGAGAAGTTCACCCGTCGTTTTTCTTATTAGCTTTTCAGGACGGAAAATTGTTTCTTCAAATTCTTTCCTGAACATTATCAATTCTGGGTGTCGAGATTCAATGTGTTTCATTCTCTCAGTCGTAAAATAAATCGCCAAATCTAAAGTCTGACAAAAAAATGAATCTTCTAGTTTTAGCACAAAAATTCCTCAATTTTAAATTGAGAAACAAGATGCAATAGAAATGAATTATTTTAAAAAGCTAACTTTTTGAATTTATAGATATTCAATCAGGACTAATTAAAAAATTGATTAGCTATACATCAAAAAAGGTGCCAGCAGACTTCAAAGTCTGCTGGCACCTTTTAATGAGCGTCGAGCGAAGCAGATTCGTTAAGTCTAAAATGAGTAAATTCCGGAACAAGATTTTTGATAAGATAAACGACTGTTGAGGCTTCAGTTGTTTTGGTTGAGAGCAATTGATTAAGCTTCACTTCAAAATCGTCATCAAGTCTTCTGAAAGCAGCTTTTCTAATTTTTCCGTGGTGGGTGAATTCGTAGGATTCTTTATCGCTGAAGAGTTCTTCGTATAATTTCTCACCTGGTCTTAGTCCCGTGTAGGTGATCTGAATGTCTTGGCCTTCTTTCATTCCGGCAAGACGAATCATCTCGCGAGCGAGGTCGACAATTTTTACGGGCTCCCCCATATCGAGAACGAAAATTTCTCCACCCACTCCCATGGATCCTGCTTGTAAAACGAGCTGACAAGCTTCTGGGATGGACATGAAGTAGCGGATGATATCTGGGTGAGTGACTGTGATGTCTTGGCGAGATTCGATTTGGCGACGGAATAAAGGGATGACTGAACCATTGCTGCCGAGAACATTTCCAAAGCGCACGGAAATAAATTTTGTTCCGTTATCTAGTTTCGAGCTTTGAGTGGCGAGATCTGTGATGACCATTTCGGCGACTCTTTTTGAGGCCCCCATGACGTTGGTTGGGTTCACTGCTTTGTCGGTGGAAATCATGATGAATTTTTCGGCTTTGTATTTGAGAGCTAGGGAGCCCACAATTTTTGTGCCGATGATATTTGTTTCGACGGCTTCCATGGGATTATATTCCATCATGGGAACGTGCTTGTAGGCGGCGGCGTGAAAGACGATTTGCGGATGGTATTCGCTGAAGGTATTTTCAACTTTATCTTTTTGTCTCACGTCGAGGATTTTTGGATAGAAAGCGATTTCCGGAAATTCGGCTTTGAATTTCATTTCGAGCTCATACATGAAGAGCTCGCAGTAGTCGCACATGACAATCATGCGTGGATTAAATTTTGCGATTTGAATGCAGAGCTCGCTTCCAATGGATCCGCCGGCGCCGGTGACCATGATGACTTTGTCGGTGATCATGGAGCTTAGGTGGTCGGTGTCAAGTTTGACTTGTTCGCGGCCTAAGAGATCTTCGATATTTAAGTTTCTTAGAAGGGCGATGTCAACTTGGGTGGAGAGGAGTTGATCCATTTTAGGGAGAATTTTTACTTCAGCTTGGGTAAGTTTACAGAAGCTCACGATTTTTTTAACGTCGACTCCGTTGGCTGAAGGAATGGCGATAAAAATTTTATCTACTTGGTGCATTTCGACCATGGAAGGAATGAGGTCGGTTGTGCCGTGAACTTTGACGTTGTGGATGAGGGTATTTTTTTTGAATTTATCGTCGTCGAGAAAACCGATGACGTTTAGTTTTAGGCTTGGAGTCGCGTGGATGTCGCGGAGGAGTTTTTCTCCGGCGCGGCCGGCGCCAACAATGAGGACGTTTTTTACTTCGAGATCGGAGCCACCGATGATGTGGCTAAGCGATGTTCTATCTTTTAAGAAGCGGTAGACGAAGCGGCCGCCGCCGAGGCCAATTACGAGAAGCATGAACTCGATGAGAAACATGGAGCGAGGGACGTTTTCGAGCCTTGTCATGAGGAAGCAGACGACGAGGGAAGAGACGATGGCGAACGTTGAGGCTTTGACGACTCGGATGAGATCGTACATGGAGCTGAAGCGCCAGACTCCTTTGTAGAGTCCGCCTAAGATGAAACTTCCGGCGTGGCTGAATATGGAGACGAAGAAGAAGCGGTTGAAGTTTACGTTTTCAAGGTGTGGTAGATGGAGGGACTCGAAACGTAAAAAGAGTCCTCCCCAAA
>CAZFSQ010000114.1:0-6828 GCA_964521975.1 uncultured Oligoflexales bacterium
ATAAAATAAACCCACAGGACACGCCGACACAGTAATCATATTCAAAACCACAGCCACATGATGGAAAATCAAAATGCCCTTGAGAAATTCGATCCCGCTCATTTTCTTTCATTCGGGTTTCTATTAATTTTGGGTCGCTTTGTTTAAAATTTAATTTTACAGAGTAAATAAAATGTTGGTTTTGCATAAAAAGAGTATCTTTATAGCCTTTGAAAATTTTTTTTGGTTCATCCCAAATAATAATATTTCCATCTAAATCAACCGAAGTTACTTCCTTAACAATTTGACTAATTTCCCCGCCATAACATCTTGCATTCATTCTAACTGTGCCACCTAGCTGACCTGGCAAACAATACAAAAATTCTCCTCCTGTTAATTTTTGTTTAAGACACAGGTTTGCAATTTCTGTATTTTCTAAACCAGCTTCAATAAAAAAAGTATTTTCTTCAATTAAAGAAATCTTATTTAGTTTTTCTGTAGAAATTATAATTTCAGAAAAAGACTCGTCTAAAATGAGAGAATTAGTTGTTCCGCCGAGAATAATAATTTTTTTATTTTCTTTTTGTGCTTTACGATAAATATCTTGTACATCTTGAATTGACTCCGGGTAAAAAAGTTCAGACACCACTCCACCGGTTTTATAATAAGACACATCACTTAATTTTTTATTTTTCTTGATAAACACTGAGAGAAATACTCGCAACATTCATAAGCGTGTCGGCGTTATTTAATTGTATTAAACGAATATCAACATGATCGTAAATATTATTAGAACATGCTTGGCTTGTCACATTGGTTTCGACACCACTATCCATGATAAGCATTGCTGATTCATAGGCAGGAAGAGTGGCAGCTCCAATTGAATTATAACAACGAATTTCCAACTGAATATTTTCAAACTTCCCTTTATTGGGATCGCGGGGAATCCATTTAAATCCAAGCCCACCATTTTTTTTGTTGGGGTTAAAATCTTTAATCGACTTTAAATCGAATTCATTAACTGTTTTTGTCATATACAATGTTCCACCCGTAAAATCTGTGTACATGTAGGGATCACTAGCGAGTTTTTTTAATACTTTAGCATCGACCCCACCATTTGGTCTGAGCGGATCTTTTAGAGCGAGAGCCACAATTTGGTGAGCATAGTTTCTTTGCTGACCAATAACAATTCCATTGCCAAGGGAGCTAATAGGTTTGACATAAACATTTAAACCCGCACCATCAATATTGGTCATGTCATAAGAACCATAATTGACACAAGTAGCATCTTTATAGACACAACTTCTTGGCAATATGAGTAAACTTTTATAGCTTGCGTTTGGCCAATAGACACTATCCGTAACCCATATCGTGTCTGACTTCGGTTCATGGGTCATCGTGTATGTATTTTTTGCGTTCAATATGTTGCCTTGGAGATCGCCTGATATGGCATAAGTCCCACCACCTTCATTTTTTGGACCTATCCAATTATTAAAAGTTTCTGAAGTAAATCCTGCATTAGGTGGATAACGAGTGGCTGGAAGTTCAATAAGATTTTTTAAATCAAAAGCCATCGCAGGATCGTAGCGAAAAGCTCCGTAATAAACCAAATTAAATTGATCTATATAACAGCTATATCCCCAATGTTTACCCCCACTGATCGTATAGGTTGAAGAAATTTCATTAAAGAGTGGCTTATAGGGTGGTTGATCTGACAAGGGAACCTCACGAAAATGCCCGATGCCATAACCTATACCAAGATATTTCTTTCCATTCTTTTTATAAGAAACTGGACAACCACGAACATGTCCATCTATATCTGGGATCAAATAATGGTTGTCGTTATTCGTAGAATAATTAATCGCAACATTCGTAGGTGTAGAACTTGGATCAATCCAATATACATGGCCATAACCTGCAACTATGACAATAGACCCACCTTCTAATACATAGGTTCTATACCCTGTGCCATGATTATTAACACCTGTCCAAACTTTTTCATCATCAATTTTTAAATCAGAAATTTTTTTCCCAGAGAGATTTAAATACGTAGCTTTATGATCAAGTGTCACTGACCAAACATAATTACGCTCTTCAGGTTCAATCTTTTTTTCAACAGCACTTGTTTGATTAAATGAAATGAGATTGGTACTACTTAAAACAGTCACCGTATTAACCGATTCCCCGCCATTGTCGATAATAACAGTTGTATCGGGTGATTTTTCAGGCTCCGTAGGTAATGGTATTGGTGATACTGTTGCAAAAGGACTTGGTGAAGAAATAACTACAGGTTTTTTTCCACTAGCTTTAAAAGTATTTTTATTATCACAATTAAAAAATAAAATTAAAATTAAAATTTTTAAAATAAAATTCAACACCGTTTCTATCCTTTAGTGTTGAAACTTGGTTTATTTTGAAAAATCGACCAACTTCTAATATACTTATAAGCCGTCACCAATTGATTGTCGCTCTGCATTCCTTCTTTCCAAGTTTTAATCTCAGAAGAAATACTGTCTTTAGAAGAGAACTCACTTAAATCGTTTGATTCAATGTGACCGGAGAGATCTTTTTCTTTTCTACTTTTGGAGTTTTTTCCATCATCATCTTTTCGCGACGCCTCTTCTACGACAATATCAGGAGAAATTCCTTTCGCTTGAATTGAACGGTCTTTGGGGGTGTAATACCTTGCCACAGTAATTTTCATACCTGAGCCATCAGGCAACGACACTAATGTTTGAACTGAACCTTTGCCAAACGTTGTCTTACCAAGAATTACAGCTCGTTCATGATCTTGCAAGGCTCCTGCCACAATTTCTGAAGCTGAGGCCGATCCCCCATTCACCAATACAATCATTGGAAAATCCGAATAGGTTCCCCTTTTGTGAGCAAACTCTCGTTCAATTCTTTTGGGATCACGGCCCTGTGTCGAAACAATAATTCCTGATTCAATGAACATGTCAGAAACTTTAACCGCTTGGTCTAAAAGACCTCCGGGATTGTCGCGTAAATCAAGAACAAATCCTTTGATAATTTTTTTGTCTTTTTCAATTTGATCGAATACTTCTTTTAGTTCATCCGCCGTGGAATCTTGAAAACTCAAAATTTTTACGTAAACAATATTATTGGCTAATGGTTCGCTTTTTACTGATTTCATTTTTATAATTTCACGAACCAAATTAAATTTTAATTCTTTATATAAATCTTTTCCTTCTTTTCTTTTAACTTTAAGAGAGAGTTTTGTTCCTGGCTCTCCTTGCATATGTTCAATGGCGTCATTGGGAGAAACTTTCTTTAGATCGAGATGATCAATCGCAATAATTTCATCCCCCGCTTTAATTCCTCCTTTATCCGCAGGTGTGTTTTCAATCGGAGTTACAATAATAATTTTTTCCCCTTCTTGAGAAACCACAACACCAATACCACCAAATTTTCCTTGCGTATCCTTCGTAAGTTTTTCAAACGCACGTTTAGGTAAAAGTTTCGTATGCGGGTCAAGCTGGTTCATAATTCCCGAAAGAGCATTTTCTACCATCTCCTCTTGAGAAACCTTTTTAGGTTCTACGTACATGGTCTCTAAATAAAAAAGCCCACGAGCTAAAGACTCCAGAGATTGATAACGTTCCTCAACAGAAGAAAATGTTTCTGCAATTTTTTTGGTATCATCTTGAAGATTGGTTGGGTTGGTTTCGTCAGCTTTAAGTTTTACGGAATAAAAAATAAAAAAAAGAAATAAAAATTTCATGCATCAGTCTCCTGCGTCTTATCCTATTTATCTTTGCATGAATAAGACGATGTCACAAATCTATTTTTCTTTCAGTGCTAAACCACGTTTTTTTATTTCAAGAGGCAGCCCCTCTTGTTTTAAAGAATCATCCAAAATTTTTCTAGCCGCATTTCGATTTTTTTTAGCCACATAATGGTGATACATCCCCTCGATAGGTTCAAAACAATTTGGGCAACTTTCACGAGCTAATTTAAAATAATTAAATGCATTTTCTTTTTTATTTACTTTATTATAAACATGACCCAACTGCATAAGACTTAAATAAAAACTGGGATTTTCTTCGAGAGCTTTTTTATAAAACTTAACAGCTTGATTTGTTTTTTTTTCATTCTCATACACAAGGGCAAGATTATGATAAAGACGTTCCACATGGATATATTTTTCTTGACCTTTTGAAACATTTTGAATCTGTGCATTTAGAATTTTTTTTGCATTTTTATATTGCCCTGCTTGAATCAAAGCTGATGAAAAATTGAGAGCAACATGAGGAGATGGATCTTTTTGATATGCTTTATTCAAATGACGAATAGCCAAATTGGGATTGCCAAGAGAAATTTGAGTTAACCCCATCAAATTATTTAAGGTGGGGCGATCTGGATAATCACGCAGCAACTCTCTAAGTTGAGTAAATGCTTCTTTAGCTTTTCCTTGGTTTAAATAATTGAGAATGAGAGATTCTTGTTTTTCAAGAATTTCTCGATCTTTTTTTGCCTCAGAAAAAGTTTGGCAATGCGAGATAAAAAAAATCAAAAGCCAGCTGAAATAATTAAGATTGCTTAAATTCATAGTGTTTCCTATGATAAATGAATTAAGAGCTATTATTTATTCTCTAGTATCCATTTTAGCTAATAAAGACCTAAAAGGGAAAGATGTGGGAGAAAATTCATGGAATCAAAAAAAACAGATGAATTAAGCGAGAGCGATGTTTTAAACAAAAACAAACAAAAATTTGTTGAATTATTTAACCAGGCTCTGAAAGATAAAAAATTTACCGCCGAAGAATTAAGTCACTCTACTCGTATTTCTCTCGAATTTATTAAGGCTTTACAGAAGGGTGATTTTACCAAACTACCTGGTTTAGTTTTTGTTCGTGGATTTATTCGCAATATATGTAAAGCCATGAAATTAGATTCTAAGGAAATGCTTGCTTGTTTTGATTCGGGATTTTTATATGAATCTACCTTGGAAAGCAGCACACAGCCGCAACCCTCAGAAGACCTCCACCGAAGTAAATTCCATTGGATAACACTTTCTGAAAGTTGGCTTACGCAGGTGAAAAATCTTTCAAAGATTCTTCGTGGTTTTTCATTGAGATTCTGGCTTATTTCTCTTGCAACTCTCACATTAGGTGTAATTATTTTTTATCCTTATCCCGCATCAGTAGAAGACAAACAAACGTTTGTACAAAAAGTTGAAGAGCCTAAAGAGGAAAAAAATCAGATCCTGCCCCAATCTTCACAAGCCGAAGAAAAGAAAACAGAGGATGTCACTGCCAATTTTGATACACAATCCAATCCAGAGGCCAAACAAGAAGGTGTTAAAGTAGAGTCTGCTACAGCTCTTCCAACAACCTCTTCTACTAATATCACTCAGTCTTCAGGACAAGTTCTTTATGTTAAGGTTTTAGCCTCAACAAAAATTAAATTAAAACTAGATCAGGAAAAAGAAAAAACCCTCGCTCTTGAACCAGGGGATTACGAATTTAAATTCTCTGACCAATCGGATATTTTTTTGGATGATGCTGGTGCCGTGGAACTTTCCTTTAATGGACAATCACTTGGATCATTAGGAAATGAAGGTAGAAAGCGTCGCCTGAGTTTTAAAGCAACCTCTGTTTTAGAAAAAAAATTGGATAATAAAGCCAGTAAAGGTTAAGAGTGCTTTTACTCTTCTTCTGGCTCAGCAGAAGTGAATTCTGTCACTGTTTTGGAATAATCAATTTCTACAACTTTTACAAATGTAGATTCCGTGATGTCACTGGGCGAAATTTGTTTTTGTTCAAAGGAATTAAGTTTCGCACTCGTACAGTTTGATGCATCAGACTCTGAAAAATCTGTTGTATTCAAACAATATGTAACAGAGGCAACATCATCACATGTTTTTGATTCTGTGGTTGAAGGTGCCGCGACTTTTCCCGAAATATAAATATAAGATTTATTCATTTTTAATTGGCTGCCGCACATAAAATCTACTCCGCCATCTCCACCCATCCCCGCTACTGCAAATTCGATTATATTCGTACTTAAATTGGATGTCAGGTGGCTAAGAACGACCCCATTGTTATTGACCGAATCATAACTCGCAGACCAGACTTCCACATTTTCATCTTTATCTTGCTTTGACCAAAATGTCCGAACGTTGTTCTCAGCTTCTTTATAGCGGTCCACAATATAATATGCATTGTCAGTGGATTTTCCAAACAACAATTGTCCCCCAGATGTTGAACCTGGTCCGCTATATGGACTATAGCAATTTAAATTTGCTTTAAAACTATGTGCCCCACCAAATTCAGAAGTAACTTCTTTACTCGCCTCTTCCATACAAGCAACCTTCTGATCTTTTGATCTCAATTCTATTTCAACAACTCTACCATCCGCAGTGTCAAGTAACTTTGTAATACTTGAACCCTCTTTGCCAAATAATCTTGATTGAACTGTTGCGGCTACAGTAGGACAATCAGGTTCAGTACAAATTTTAGGACTATTATCAGCTGTTTTTAGAAAAAGACTTGTTGCAAGAACTAAGGTAGAAGGAGCATTCTGTGTTACCGGTGGTTCCATCTCAGGAATATCAAACTGTGTACCAGATCCTTTTTTCTTTTTATCACAGCCTAATAACAGTAAAGAACTTGTAATAGCCAAAACCAAATGAACTCGCATTATTCACCCCCTGTTTTTTATTTATCTAAAAATTGTAACATATAATCCATAAAATCTAAAATTTACCTCGCTTTAAAAATTGGTCTTAACTTTATTTCAATCTTATTTTTTAATCTCACTATTAAGTATTCTTGTTGTTTTTCAGGGAAAATGTCACCCTAACTTAACAGGGAAAATGTCACCTAC
>CAZFSQ010000115.1:0-6826 GCA_964521975.1 uncultured Oligoflexales bacterium
TATAAATCTTCTAATTCCTGCTTAGTTGAGCAGGCTTCAAATTTTAATTTCAGTTCGTTAAATTTTGCGGCAATTTCTGGATTCGTTTTGCAAAGCTGTTCAATAACTTTGAGACATTTTTTCTTTTCAGAATCTAATTCACGAAGATAATCATAGCGATCGCGAACAGCTCGAATCTTTTCTTCGTCAAGGCTCCCTGTGAGTTCTTTGCGGTAGCGAGCAACGAATGGAATCGTACACTCTTCATCAAATAAAAGTCGTGCAGTATTAGAAACTCGAAAATCTTCGAGAGACAGCTCTTTGGCAATTTGTTTGATGAGGATAGGTGAAATCAATTTTTTCTACCGAATTTTTTAGCTGAAACTTTTAGTGGGTCATCACACAAGTTGTTGGAAAAAAATATGAAACTTCCGTCTTAGCGTTATCTAAACTATCCGAACCGTGAACAGTATTTTCGCCAATGGAAAGTGCAAAATCTTTACGGATGGTTCCTGGAGCTGCTTGTGCTGGATTGGTAGCTCCCATGATGTCGCGATTTCTTAAAACTGCATTTTCTCCTTCGAGAACCATGACAACAACTGGACCCGAAATCATAAAATCAACCAGCTCACCAAAGAAAGGTCTCTGTCTATGTACAGCATAAAACCCCTCGGCTTCACGACGTGATAACCATGTCATTTTCATCGCCGCAATTTTCAATCCCGAATCTTCAAAGCGGGTAACTATTTTTCCAATCAAATTTCTTTTGACACCGTCTGGTTTAATAATCGACAAAGTTTTTTCAATGGCCATTTTTTTTCCTCAAAAATTAAAAATAATTTACAATAGAACATAGAGGATACAAAACTCTTTTAGGTTATGCAATTTATTATTGACGGTAATATATCGCAATAATAGCATAGACTACATAATTAAGTATTAGACTAAAAATTTTACAAGGGGGGAGCAAGATGAAAAATTTCGTTAGTTTAGTTTTTTTTATTTATTTGAGTTCGCAAGATATGTTGGCTGCTGAGTGGCTAACTTCTGGGGTAAGTATTCCCTTGTCTCCCAACCGCATGATTGGTTTGAATGATGGAATTTCAGATTCATTTTCTGAAAATATTTTAGTTTATACAAAATCTACATATTCTCAAGCGAAGGGTCAATGTCTGATTACTGCGATTGATAATCATGGGAGATTCATTTTTAATTTTATATCGCCATTTAATGGTTGTGAGAAAAACTCAGCACCACCTCGCGAACTTATTCCTATCTCAGGAAAGGAATTCCTCTATGTCGAACAAACTTATTATTACGAAGGTAAAGGGACCAATGAAAGTAATTTGTACTTGTATCCATCGAGTATTGGTTTGGCTAGTTATGCTAAAAATACAAGCACAGGGTGGGAACGAAATAATTCATTTGGAAATTTTGGATTATTTGAGTTGAATCATGAAAAATATGGGATTCAAGTAGGGGCTGTTTTCTTTGATCGTAAAAATTTAAATATTTATATGACGGGTTCATTTTGGGATCGTGAAGCGAAACAAAATAAAGAATCGTTTATTGTGAAAATAAATCATGCAGGAAAAATAGATCAGGATTTTGGAGTGAATGGATATTTAATGATGAGTGAAGAGTTATCAGGGAAGGGATTTGGTTTTAGTCCTGTACAGTTTTATTTTGAAAAAGATAATAAGATTCTTTTAGTGGGTATAGGTTGGGACGGAGTGAAGCAGTTTTTTACTCAGATAAGAATTAACAACCAAGGTTATTTAGATACTACGTTTGGTGATCAAGGTATTCTGCGACATGAACTCGACATTGTTGGATTCGATGTTAAAACGGGTGTCTATGAATGGGCAGATATGTATTATAAAAATCCATTGGATGCATCGTTTTTATTGAGGACGATCAAAGGTTTTACCGATGAAAATCAATGTTCTTTAAAAGATGTTCGTTTACAGAAATTAACATCGGACGGAACATTAGATGTTAAGTTTGGGCAAAATGGTAAGTTGAAATTAAAAGAGGAACCTGACCATCATTTTATTTCAAAATATGGAATGTTTCTGGTGAAGGGTAGATATATTTATATTCTCGATTCTTTTATTCCAACAAAGGCTATGGATACATTTTGTATGTGGGATGCTGAGAAATCTTATTTTAAATTAGAAAGATTTGATAAAGAAACGGGAGCCAAAGATTTAGAGTACGATCCCGAACCTATTTTTAACCAAGCTATCCATCAAATTCAAGCCTATATTTTAACAAACGAAGATAAAATTTTTATCAAAGGTGAAACTCTTAATAAAGAAAACTCAGCGGCATTTAATTCAATTATTAAACTTAATTTATTAGATGGAAAGTTGGATCAATCGTTTGGGGTCAATGGGGTTTTGACTTATTAATAGGTCAAATTTATTTTCTATCGAAGAAGTTGTTCATTTTCTATCTCTTAAAAAATGGGAACAACTTCTTCCAAATGATCTGGTTACTCGTCTTGCTCCCTCTCCGACAGGTCATCTTCACATAGGCCATTTGCTTCATATTTATTACGTTTGGGGTTTGGCATCTCTTAAAAAGGGTGTTATCAAATTACGCTTTGAAGATCATGACCAAATTCGATCTAAACCAGAATTTATAGATTCAATTCTGGAAGATTTGGATTGGTTAGGGGTTTTGCAATATGAAAAATTGCAAATTTTTTATCCAGAAAAAGTTTGGACGCAAAAGGATCGTCAATTGAGATATGAAGAAGTTTTAAAAGATTTAGTTGAAAAAAAATTAATCTATACTTGTCAATGTCCGAGGCAGAGTTTTTATCCAGGAACATGTCGGGATAAAAATTTAGATGATAAAAATGATCATTCATTGCGGATTAAAGTTTCACCCGAAGAGTTTTCTTTTGTAGATCTAAGGCATGGTCTTTTACGGCAAGATCCTTCTCAAGATTGTGGGGATTTTGTCGTTAAAGATCGACATCATCAATTCTCCTATCAATTTTGTGTTGTGCTGGATGACATGGATCAAGATATTAATTTGATCATTCGTGGGGATGATATTTTACCATCGACAGGAAGACAAATTTATTTGCGAAAATTATTATCAGACAAAAAATATCCTCTGACTTTTCATCATTCATTGATAAATGAACCAGGGACAAACGAAAAAATGAGTAAAAGAAATGGGTCTTTGACAATTAGAGAAATGAGACAGCTAGGTAAATCACCAAGAGATCTTTTTTTGCTTTTCATTTAGATATAAAAACTTTATTCTTAAAAAATAATGATACTCAATTTGTATTAATATTATTTTTAAGATGATTTCCTGCTTTATATTCTTTGGGTAGAACCTGGTTGGAACATCAATGAAAAAGAAGCTGCTTAAATCCGAAATTCAAAAAATTCTCATTCAAGAACTGTCCAAGAAAGTTCATTTCGCTATGATTTTCGGTTCTTTTTTTAGCAAAAGATTTAATCAGGAAAGTGATATTGATATTGCCTGTTATTTTAGAAGAAGGATGTCACTGACAAAAAAACTTTTAATTACGTCACGGCTAGAAAAAAAAATAGGTCATCCTGTGGATTTAATTGTTTTGAATGGTGCAGACATCATCATTACAATGCAGGTTATAGAATTTGGTAAGTTTGTGATCAATCATAAACCTGATTTATTTTATCAATTCAAGGCCCAAAAAATTTCTGAATATATTGATTTCAAAATGTCGCGTAAAATCATTGAGGATCATTTGATCGACAGATGAAAGGGTATTCGAGTTGACAAATAACGATGCGATTTTTGCTAAAATTTCAAACATCAAAAATTGCTTAAAAATGATTAAAAAAGTTACGAAAGGTAATCCTGATACTTTAAACGATCAGGTTGTGGAGGATGTTTTCGTATTAAACCTTGAGCGAGCTGCTCAAGCCTCCATTGATATTGCCAATCTTTTAATTTCACAATATGGGCTGGCATTACCGGCGAGTTATCGACAAAGTTTTGCGATTCTACGCGAAGCAAAAATTGTTAATCAAAAAGTTGCAACCAGCATGAGTAATATGGCGGGGTTTAGAAACATTGCTGTCCATGACTACACAACATTGAATGTAAATATTTTGAAATCAATCCTTACTCAGAATTTAGATGATTTTGAAACTTTCTATTCTCAAGTATATAAGTTTATAAAAAAAAGCACTGTTTAAGAATTTAGTTTCCAGTATAATAATTTGAGCAAGTTATTTTTAAACAGTGAGGGGTGTTATCCATGCATTTTTATAAATTATTTTTTATATTATCTGTCCTATTTAATACAACGCTCATATTTGCAAAAGATGACGGGAATAAAAACGTAACCACAGAAGAATCTGTTGTTGATAAAGAATCCAGTACACAAAATTCATTTTCAATTTTTACGCGAGCGATTTCAGGTGGAGTGATTGTTTTTGCCGTGTTGCTTATTCTCGTTTTTCTTTCTGTTGCGACATGGGGAATTGTTGGTGCAAAATGGGTTTATCTAAAAAACATTCACCGTGTCACAGAAATGTTTGTTAAATCATTTTGGGAAAGTAGGTCGCTCAATGATTTAAACAATCGGTTGAATGATTTTAGTTATAGTCCGGCACGGGAAGTATTCCGTTCGGGTTATGCTGAATTGGTGAGGGCCAGTCAAATTCGCGACCAAAGCCCCTCATCAGAATTGGCTTTTAACGCTGCGATGGATAATCTCAACCGATCACTTGGTAAAGCAAAACAGCAAGAGAAAATGAAATTAGAAAAATATATGTCGCTTTTGGCCATCACAGCATCATCGTCACCCTTTATCGGATTGTTTGGAACGGTGTGGGGAATTATGGGTGCTTTTGAAGGAATTGCTGTAAGTGGTTCTGCCTCATTAGCAGCAGTCGCTCCGGGAATTTCAGAAGCACTTATTGCTACAGCATTTGGTCTAGCTGCCGCCATTCCTGCTGCTGTGGGATATAACATTTTCACCTACTCCATTCGACATCAGTTGGGGGGAATAGATAGTTTCATCGCAGATTTTTTGAATATCGTAGAACGGTATTTGGTATCAGATAAGAAGAATATTGGATCGCAGAAGTTGAGTGAAGAAACGAGTAAATTATAAAAAGATCCCCAGGCACTTCGCACCTTCGGTGCTCGTTGGGGATGACCGGTTTGAGGAATGGTAAAGTATGAAACTTTCGCAGCAAAACAATTCTGAGGACGAGTTATTATCTGAAATTAATATCATTCCACTCGTGGATGTAATGCTGGTGCTTTTAATTATTTTTATGGTCGCTGCCCCACTATCTTTAAGTGGCATCAATGTGAATTTGCCGAAATCTAAAGCATCATCGAAAGGCATGGCTGAAGAAAAAATTGTGCTTTCGATTTCTAAAGATGGAAAATTTTTTATGGATAAATCGGAAATCAAAGAGATAAATTTAGATGAAAAACTCAAAGCAATTTTTCAATATAAATCACAAAAAGAACTTTTTATTCGAGCCGACAAAGATGTTGCTTATGGTCGCGTCATTGATGCGATGGCTTCGGCTAAAATGGCAGGCGTGAATAAAATTAGTATGCTGACAGAATACCACGCCAAGGGTGGTAAGGCTTTGTGAGATCAGAAGCGGTCGATAAATTAGTTTTAAGAACTAAAATTTTTTATGCTAAAGGTTCTTATGAAGATCGTCTTATCAAGAAGACAATGACGATTTCGGTGATGTTTCATCTTATGTTTATGTTGCTTAATCCGGCGATGTTTTGGTGGAAGGGAAAACCATTGATAGATGAATGGACCATTGAGGCGGAGGTGGCTTTACCATTTGATTTAATGCCAGCCAATAAAACAGCGATACCTGATTCCAAACCAGAAGAACAACCTGAAGTGCCATCTAATTTATTGCCGCAATTACCCAAAAAATTTGCCATTAAAGAGTCAGAGCCATTTGAAGATGATGGAGATACTGTTCCCGATGAGCAGGCGAAGGATGAAAAGAAAGAAGCCGAGCAAGAGAAAAACCCTCCTGTCAAAGCTGATCCTGAAGAAGCGAACAAATTAGCAATGCAAGAAGCACTTAAAAGATTAGCTTTAGAAAAATTGCGAGATGAATCAAAAGATAAAAAAGATTTAAAGTCTCCAGAAAAAGATATGTGGACCAAGGTCAAAGAAGATTTGAATGGATTAAATGGCTCGATTGGTTCGAGTGGAGGGGATGGCAGTAATGGCAATAGCGATCAGTATAGAAATCAATTGCGTTTGGCGATTCGACGAAATTATCATTTGCCGGATGCCTATAATTTGAAAAATGCTGAACTTCAAGTTGTCATCGCGATTGAAGTGAATGCGAAAGGTGATTTAATTAATTCAAAAATTGAGAAGGCTTCAGGGGATCAGGTGTTTGATGAGTTGGCATTGAACGCTCTACGTAACTCAGCCCCCTTACCAGAGCCACCTAAGGAGCAGTTGGGTCAAACAATTTATTTACAGTTTTCTCCTAAGACGTTTTAGAGAGGTGATGATGAAATTATTTTTGATGGGAATTTTTTTTAGTTGGGGTTTTGTTCACACGAGTCTTTTTGCCAATGCATTAATCGTCAACATTGATAATCCTAATTTTAGAAAATTGGTGATGGCTATTCCAAGTTTTGAAGAGAAAAGTTCGTCGAATGAAATTCATGATGTGAATGAAGTTGGGGTAAAAGAACTGCAAAGACTTTTTAAGTTTTCAGGTGTATTTAATGTGATCGCTGAGGAGGCTTATAAAGATTTACTCAAAAAGGGAACAGGAAATAATTCAAAAGGCAATATCACAAAAACCCCAACCATCAAAGGATT
>CAZFSQ010000116.1:0-6811 GCA_964521975.1 uncultured Oligoflexales bacterium
GGGAGTGTTGCAAAATGGTTGACCGTTTTGCAACACTCCCATAATTAAATTTAAAAGTTGAAGATTTTTTTTAACTACTTCATAATTTTCATCATTGGAGTAGCGTTATGAAAAAAACCAAACTTTTTATTTTTTTATCACTTTTTTCAAGTTGTGCAGTGCTACATCACGTACAATTGGGTGAATTAGATAACACAAACCCAATCAAACTCGATTCTTTTGAAATCAAAGTAAGTGAAACGGGAATTAATTTGGATGAGGCCGCAGATATTGCCAAAGCTATATCGCGTAGTAAAAAAGCGGATGAATCTATCGAACGAGTGCAGTCAATTATCGCTTTATTTCAAATGGGACCAAAAACAGGAAATCCGGTTTATGATGATACCTATGCAGAAAATGTGATTACGCTGATTCATGATGAATGTCCCTCTGGGAAAATAACAGGTCTAACCACTATACGTGAAACGAGAAAATATCCCGTGATCAGCGGTGAAATTATTAAAGTCAAAGGTTTTTGCATTAAATAAAAGGGAGTAAAAAAGTGAAAATTGTTTACGTTATAATTTGTTCCTTCATGATGAGTTGCGTGCATCTGAATTCAGTTTCGTTGACGCAAATACCCGATTCGAGAAATCAGGAAATTGAAGCGGAATCTGAACGCTTAATTATTCTCGGATTTAACTTCGATAATGATTATGCAGATCGCATGATGGAAAAACTATCTTCACAGTGTAAAGGTGGTCACGTAAAGGGAATCCTCACTAAAGATGAGGCCATTAATTATTTTTTGTGGCTCATCCATAAACGCCGTATTGTGGCTAGAGGATATTGCGTCAAATGAGATTCACTATTTTAATTTTATCGAGCTTATTTTTATTTTCCTGTTCGCACAGCATTCATTTAGTCCATGTAAGTGATTTTAGCCCTTATCAATCAAAAAAAGCTGATCGACCCATTACAGCAGAATCCGAGCAATTCAGTATTATGGGATTTAATTCAGATACAAAATATGTCGATGATGCTTATGCTCAACTCATGTCAAAATGTAAAGACGGAATTATTGAGGGCATCACAACACAATACTCTACAAGCCATGGTTTTTTTTCTTGGACAAATAAAATTCTAATGCAAGGATCTTGCATTAGAAAAAACTAAATTGCGGAGGAAAAAATATGGCATGGCTTCATCGCGAAAAAGCTCCATTAACCAAAGGTGAAGCTCGTGTTGATACCCCTGATGGGTTATGGGTTAAATGTGAAAAATGCAGCGAAATTATTTTTAAAAAAGATTTTGAAGCCAACCTAAATGTCTGCCCTAAATGTTCCTTCCATTATTATATTCCTGCACGTGAGCGGATTAAAAAATTCTTAGATCCTGAAACAGTCACAGAGTTAGATCAAGATTTGATCAGTAATGATCCACTCAATTTTCATGACTCACAACCTTATAAAAATCGGATTGAAAAATCGGCAAAAAATCAGGGTAACAATGATGCCTTTATTTCTGTCGAAGGAAAATTAATGGATATTCCCGTACAATTTGGGGTGTTTGATTTTAAATTTATGGGTGGCAGTATGGGATGGGTTGTCGGAGAAAAAATTACTCGACTTTATGAAAGAGCCAAAGAAAAAAAACAGCCTGCCATTGTCGTATCTGCATCAGGTGGTGCAAGAATGCAGGAGGGGATTGTGAGCCTCATGCAAATGGCAAAAACATGTGCATTGCTCGCTAAGTTAAAACAAAGTGGTGTCCCCTATATTTCTATTCTTACCAACCCAACAACTGGGGGCGTTGCCGCAAGCTTTGCAACACTTGGTGATGTAAATATCGGAGAACCAGGAGCCTTAATTGGATTTGCTGGACCGCGAGTAATTCAGCAAACCATCGGCGAAAAGTTACCGGAAGGTTTTCAAACCGCTGAGTATTTATTAGCTCATGGAATGCTTGATATGATTTGTCATCGCGATACACTAAGAATTACGATCGCTCAGATCCTTTCGATTTTATTTAAACGCTAAGTGAAAGATAAATTCCAAGCTCTCTACCAAAAAAAAACAGGAAAAATCAAACCTGGTTTAGAGAGAATCTTACATGCTGCTCATTTGCTTAATCTTGATTTAAAATCGACACCGAGTGTTTTGCTTGGAGGAACCAACGGTAAGGGATCAACTTCAACCTATTTAGCTAATTTTCTTTCTGGAAAATATAAGCGAGTGGGCCTATACACATCACCACATTTGATAAATTTCAGAGAACGAATTCAAGTTTCCAACATTGAAGTAACTGATGAGTTATTGATAGAAAATTTAAGTGAGATTGAACATAAATTAAACAATTTGATTTATGACGAACTATCATTTTTTGAAATCACAACGCTACTCGGTTTTTTTATATTTCAAAAATTTAAAACTGATTTTAATGTCATTGAAGTAGGAATGGGAGGACGGTGGGATGCCACCAATATTATTCACCCCCTTGCCTCAATCATAACGACGATTGGTATGGATCATATGGAATATCTCGGAGATGATTTGGGAAAAATATTTTTTGAAAAGTTGGGTATCGCTCGACAAGGTCGCCCCCTTTTTTTAGGATTTGACCCTATGCAAAGCGATGAAAAGATAAAAACCGTGTGGGAAAAATTCTTAGAAAATAAAAAAACAAATAATTTAATTTTCGATGAAAAAACAGAAGATGATATTAGTTATTTACCCCCCTATTTACGACATAATTATTTTTTAGCACGCAAAGTATATGAATATTTATTGAATGAAAATCCAATTTTTAAACACACATTCAATTTGCGGGGTCGCTTTGAAGAGGTTCAATTAAAAAGTGGGCGAAAAATAATTTGCGATGTCTGTCATAATTTAGAAGGTCTCCATGCTTTTTTATCTGCCCTGGAACAACACGTCGGGTCAAAAACTATGCGAGAACTAACTGTTTTTTATACCGGAATGAAGGATAAACCTTTTCTAAAAATTTTAGAAAGTTTAAACGAAAAATTTGCTCGTGTTTTAGTTTTTAAAAACAGGAGTGAAAGAACCATCGAAAAAGATGATGTACAAGAAAAGTTTTTTAATTCATGGCAAGCATTGCTAGAATATAGCCTGGCAAAAAATATTAAATCACCGTGGATCGTATGTGGCTCAGTTCTTGGTTTAGGTGAAGTTATCGAAATGGAAAACAAATTTTAATAATTTCTATTGACTTAATATTAATAGTTTTATAGAAATAGAGTTCATTATTAATATTTTTATTAAAAAACTGGAGGCAACACATGGCATCAGTAGAATTAAGACCGGGCGATACTCTAAACATTATTTGGATTGCACAGCAAGATACCCCGCTTGGTACGAAAGAAATAGAATCGATATTTGCCTTTGAATACGACGACTTACTTATTAAATTAAGAGCGAAAGGTAGAGCCGGAAAATCTCGAAAATCAGGGACGAATGGAGCAAGATTTTCGCGTGTCATTGCTCTCGCAACAAATGCTCTTAAAAAGGGTAAATGGTCTACTGGAGCAGATATTGATAAAGATATTGTTTTTAATCGCCTTATGAAAAAATTCTCCGAACTAGATAAAATTGAGTATGCAAATATTACTGCTAACGCAAAAGAATCTTTAGGAAACCTATTCCGCAATACGAAAATTAATTTTAAACCCCAGCAGAAAAAAGATTTAAAAGCGATGTTAGATAATATCGGTATCCCTAACTAAATTTTAATGTCTGATAAAAAAAAAGAAAATTTTGAAATTTTAGGAATTGACCACTTAGGAATTGCCCCAAAGCAGGCGGATGTTTTAGAAGAATTTTTTAAAAATATTTTAAACTTGCCCTTCATCAGGCAAGAAGATGTTACCAGCCAAAAGACGAAAACAGTTGTCTATCAAAGCCATCAATCATCTCACCGAAACGAATTATTCAATGACCCTAAATTTGAAATCCTTTCACCACTTAATCAAGATCCTGAAAGTCCCATCGCAAAATTTTTATCTACTAAAGGTTCAGGAATTCATCATATGGCTCTACGGGTCAAAAATATTGAAGCCATTCTAAAACATCTTATCGAAAAAAATATCAAGCTAATTGACTCGACTCCTCGCATCGGAGAACATCACTCAAAAATCGCTTTTATACATCCCCACGCAACTGGTGGTATACTAATAGAACTAGTCGAAAGAAATTAATTTTATAGAAATATTCCTAACAAGGAGCGTTGGGGAAAATGAAATCTATATATATTTTTATGAGTATATCATTCGCGACTCTTTTAATAAGCTTATTTGATTTCTATAAAAAATCTGAAGAAGCACAAATAAAAGAGATCCGCCAAGAATTTCAAAAAGATCTATTTATTTCAAAACAAATTCTTCAAGAGACAGCACAACAGATCGTTAGAAATGAAGTCCTATTAAACTCAATTCAAACTAACAAAACTAAAAAAGCCACATCTATTTTTCAAGCATTTATTAGAGAAGGTCAAGTAGATCAAATTGATCTCACCGAAAATACAAATGAAGAAAAAATTGTTGAAGAAATCATCCATGATAAAATCGCACTTAAATATTTTTTACCCATCAAAAAATCAAACAAAAACATCTCTATTGTTCTAATCACTCATCTCAATGAAAAATGGTCTGTATTCTTTCCTGAATTACACAAGCACTTTAAAAGCAAAAGACTTGCATTTTCTCACTGTGCATCATCAAAAAAAATGATTCACCAGTTCATCAACACAAGTCTTTGCTATCAGCAAAACTTTTCTAATTTAAAAATTAACTCTCTAACTCTTGTAACTTTAACTTTATTTCTAATTCAGTTTCTAATTTACTCACACTCTTACTATCGAAACATAAAGCTTTCAAAGATTGAAAAGAAACTGTCTACAAAAATAACATCTATTGAACACGAGAACGAAAAACTAAACACACAACTTTCAGAAATGAGACTACTCAACTTATCCTATCGAAAACCTAGAACTTAATTTCCGCAAGCTAACTGTTCTTTGCGAATACCATAAGCAAGAACAATTCGCTCCATTTTCTTTCTAAGCTCTTCAACATTCTTAAGGACTAAATCCTTACCTGCCTGATCACTCTTTTCGTCTGAAGATGCTTGGATTTCATTTGAGCATAAAACTTCTTTTAATTCTTTTACAACGAATTTTTTAGCATCTGAAGCTTTTGCCGGTCTAACATGTTCTGAAGTGTTCCAATTGGTCCACAACTTAACAAATCCATCAGAACTTCCAAAATATGCCGCCGCACCTGACGCACTTACATTGACCTCTGTATCCATATCTTCTGGCTTCCATATAGGAGCTTCTGCACGACCTGGAGCAATCAAATTATTTCTAACTTTTGTTAATTGACCAACGAAATATCCAAACGGATCATCTGTCGCATCTGAATTATTACACTCAGCAGAATTTGCAGGACGGTTCATGGAAGTTTGTTCTTCATCAGTACAAAACCATGTGTCCTGTGCAGGCTCCACACCTTTATAACCATACTCAAAAGCCATACGATCATAGTCACCTAATTTATTTTGATGTCGAAACATTTTTCCTAAATATTCCATCACAGAACGAGAAACCACTTGCTGTTCTCCTTCTTTACGATGCCCTAGATTACCTCTGAAATTATGTCTTAAACCGATATTATGTCCAACTTCGTGCTCAACCAATTCAACCCAGTATCCATTCATGTATTCATCATAAGATAAACCTTCTGGCCATAGATCAAAATCGACACGCTGCATCGCTGGATCTTTTAGCTCTGGTTTTTGAGCACCTATTACAAATGGAATGCCGTTAGAAAGTTTCATTTCAAACTGATCTTTCACATCCATTCTTTCAAGCTGTTTATTAATCTGTCTTTTTGCTTCTGCTAGAACTTCATCAGCTTTTGATAAATTACCGGCATCTTTATGATCTCTGGCTTCTTCACTTGCTTTAAACCACGCCTTATAAATTTCTTCGATCGTTGCTCCTTGAACTAATACATTCGCGTTGATTGTTTCACCTGTCATTTGATGTTGAATGGAAGGACCATAACCACCATAAGGTGCTTTATTATGTAAGTCCCATTCCAAGACATTGTAGCGAATATCACCAGCAACCACTTGATCGTAGTTTTCATCCCCTTGATTAACAAACTTGTATGCAAATAAAGGAGCACCAGTTACATCTTGTGAAATAGTATTCCAGTTATCAAATGCCTGCTGAAAAATATTTTGCACGTGTGCTGGGGCATCTTTAATAAAATATTTTACCGGTTCCGTTGCTCCATCTAATTTAGATGCAAAGCGTCCGATAAAAGGCTCTTTAGCTCTCTCTGTCGTAAAAAACCCAGTCTCACTTCTAGGCTCTCTTGAAACAAACGTACTATTTTTTAGAGGTTTAAAACTCAAAAACCATCGACTGACGAAATCAACTTTTTGGTCACCACCAAAAAGAGGAACCATGGTGCTGGTAATATCAAAATATAATGCTGTTTCCGATGCATCGACCCAAGTTGTTTTAGAAGATTCTTCTCGAAGGCGAGTAAAAAATCCGCTCGGATCACCCAACTTAATGATATTCAAATCTTTAGCTGCATCAGCAAGACTGATGTAAAAAGTTTTATTTTCTGTATCCACTTTCTTAACAGGAAAACCGTATAAATCTTCTACAGGCGACCCTCCATCACAAACCTCTGAACAACCTTGAAGCACGAGAACAAACCCACCCGATTGATCTCCCGTGATAGACATTTTAACATGAAGAGGTTGAATAGAAGAAAGCTTGAACATACCTAGCGAAG
>CAZFSQ010000117.1:0-6773 GCA_964521975.1 uncultured Oligoflexales bacterium
TGCGTTGGATAAAAAATACAGTGATGGATTTGGTATTCTACATATAGACGCCCATTTTGATTTGAGGTGTGCTTATGAAGGGTTCACCTATTCCCATGCTTCGATTATGCATAATGTCTTAGAAGAGTGTAAAAATGTTTCGCATATAACGCATGTGGGTATTCGTGATTTTTGCCAATGGGAAAAAGATTATTTTGAGTATCAATGTAGAAATGAGCGAGCAACAGTGTTTTATGACCAAGATATAGCAAGAGACAAAATTAAGGGGAAAACATTTGATCAGATCGCACGAAGTATCATCAAAAGTTTACCGGAGAATATTTATATTTCATTCGACGTCGATGGTTTAGCTCAGAATTTTTGTCCATCGACAGGAACCCCTGTACCGGGTGGCTTAAGTTTTCATGAAGCAATTTATATTTTTAAACTCATGCAAGAAAATAGAAAAAAAATAATTGGATTTGATCTTTGCGAAACGGCTATTAACTCAGAATCAGAATGGGACGCTATTGTTGCAGCAAGGTTATTATTTAAATTATGTGGGTTAGCAATTTCTAATCAGTAAAATGTACCACCGCATCATGTCAATCTGACACCTATCTCGATTATTTCATAACTTCCCCTCTCAAAAATCTATTTCACAGTATTGGCATTGTCCTTGCTTTAATTCCATAAAGAAAGTTTTTTTCAATTTAAAAAAACTAAAAAATTAAAGAGGGGGAATGAAAGTGAAAACAACAAAACTTTTTAAAAGTACGTTGCTGGGGTTTGGAATTTTGAGTTGGCAAGGGATTTACTCTAAGTCTGTGAATGAAGAACTCATTGTTGGTATGACGCAAGAGTTTGAAACACTCAACCCCATTATTCAAACCATGAGTGCTTCGCGATACATTTCATATATGGTGCAACGTCCAGTTGCTGCGATTAATGACAAATGGGATTGGGCTTGTGTACTTTGTACTAAATTACCCTCGCTTGCAAATGGTCTAGCAAAAATAATTCAGGATCAAGGTGTTAAAAAATTAGTAGCTAATTTTGAAATTCAGGCGAATGCCGTTTGGAATGATGGAACACCTGTTACAGGACATGACGTCAAATTAGCATGGGAAATTGGATTCTCGCCGAATGTTTCGGTTGGTTCTAAAGAAACTTATACAAAGATTGAAAAAATTGAAGTGGATTTAAGTAACGCCAAAAAGTTTTCAGTGCAATTTAAAGAACCTCGTTATGATTTTTATCAACTTGATATCCAACCGATTCCTGCACATCTTGAGCAAAAAGTATGGGATGCAACTAAAAATGAAAATGGAGCCTATGAAAAGAAGACACTCTATTCTGAAAAACCAACTCTTGCTGGTTTATATAACGGACCTTATGAAGTAAAAGAAATTAATTTAGGCAGTCATGTGGTTGTCACAGCTAATCCAAAATATTGGGATAAAAAACCAGCCATCAAAAAAATTATTTTAAAGTTAATACCGGATACACAAACTTTGGAAGCTAATCTACTTTCTGGGTCGATTGATATGATCAGTGAATTAGGAATGACTTTTGATCAAGCCCTTGCTTTTGAGAAGCGTGTCGCAAAAGATGAAACATTAAAATCGAAGTATGCTGTCCTTTTTCGTGAAGGACTTATTTATGAACATATCGACTTAAATTTGCGAAATCCGTTACTCAAAGATACTAATATTCGTAAAGCACTTATGCACGGTGTTGATCGCGATAAATTATCTCAAGCACTTTTTGAAGGCAAACAAAAGAAAGCGATCTCTAACATTCATCCGCTGGATCCTTATTTTTCTGAAAATGTGGTGAAATATGAATTCAATCCACAAAAAGCAAAACAGTTGATTGAACAATCGGGGTGGAAAAAAGGAGCTGATGGAATTTACGAAAAAGAGGGTGTGAAATTATCATTCGTGATCATGACGACAGCACAAAATAAAACGCGTGAATTAGTCGAAGTGTTTTTACAAGAAGAATGGAAAAAAATTGGTGTGGATATCAAAATTCGTAACGAACCCGCACGAGTATATTTTGGTGAAACTGTTCGTAAGGCTCTCTATCCAGCTATGGCGATGTATGCGTGGGTTTCTGCACCTGATGCACCCCCAAAATCAACATTGCATTCTAAAGAAATTCCTACATCCGAGAATGGTTGGTCGGGACAGAATTCCGGTGGTTGGGCTAATAATAAAGTCGATAAACTTTTAGACCAAGTGTTTTTAGAGTTCAGTTTAAATAAAAGAAAAGATTTGATGCAAAAAATTCAGTTTGAATATACGAATGAAGTTCCAACAATTCCACTTTATTTACGCTCTGAAATTGCTGTTGCTCCTATTGCTCTTAAAGGGTTTCAACTTGCGGGGCATCAATACTATTCTACTTTGCGAGTAGAAGATTGGAATATGGGAACAACAGTTGCAGTAAAATAATTCACCCCCTATAATGATATGAAATAGAGGAGGGGATTATTTATGAAAAGTATCATCACAGTTATTTATGGTTTACTGTTAAGCAGTTTCGTTCGTGCCGAGTCACAAGAAAAAAATATCATAGATTTAATGAATCAAGGGGGATGGATCGAATTAAGCGATTCATCCCAGTTCAATTTACATTCTATTCTTACTGTTACGGGTGTACCCAATCAATTACAAATTTCTTGTGAGCATCTTGATTTTGATATCTGTGATCAATATCTAAGATTAGGAAGTCGCATCAAAGTAAATCAAAACTTGAGCGTCAATGAAATTTTAGATCTTGTAACATCACAAAAAAAACCAGGTCAAGTATGGGTCGATTGCACGAATATCTATTGGCAAGATTGTAAAAATTTTATTTCAAAAAATGCGTTAGTGTGGGTTAATCAACAAACAAACCACTATGATATTCTTGCTTACATTCGTGCCAGTTTTTCTCAACCAGAAAATGTTACTGTTGATTGTCGAGGTGCTCATTTGTTTGATTGTCGAAAATACGCAAGTCTTGGGGCCACCGTTATTGCTGATCCTGATTACGATGCTAAAGCCATTCGTTTAATGATTCGTTATCACCCAACACCTGAATATGTTTTTGCTCCATGTAATAAAGTCGATGTTGAAACATGTCGGCAGTGGGCTGTCAATAATGGTAGTATCATCGCATTCAAAAATTTTTCAGCGAAAGAAATTCGCAAAGTCATGGGTTCGCAATCAAAAAGTGCAAAGTTGGTGATTCATACCGACGGATTTTTACAAGAAGAGTTGTTGCCGTTTGCGAATTGGGAAGTGAAGTTTGTTTATTAATTTTTTTTAATTATTTTGGCCATTTTGTTACTTTTGCGGGTATTGGCTTTATAGGTTCATCTTGCCATGCGAATTGAAAGTTGCTTAAAAATTCTTTTTTTGGTGCTTGCTCAAGGTTAATTTCGATCACGGCAAAATTTGGATTTTTAGCTAGTGCATTGCCGGCAGAATTAGCAAACTTACGGTCGTTTGTTAAAAGACATGAATAACCAGCAGTCATTGCATTTCGTACTAGATCACCATTAGAAAGATGTTGCCAACCTTCAGCACTTGTCCAATTGCAATCAACCCCAACACTCTTAAGAAATTTTGCAATTTGCTTAGGTAAGTTGTGGTCAAGAAGCCATTTTTTTTCCATTGGATTCCTTTTTAATAAGTGAAGCACTTAGATCAAAAATTTCTGCAAGGACTTCTGGACGTAATTTAAAAGGATATTCTTGTTCAATATCTTTTGCCGACATTCCTGATGAAAAACATTTCAAGACAAGTGAAATATCAATATCATCAGGATAAATACGTAAACTTCCACCTCGATACTTAGGATCTCGGACGATCCAATGATAATTTCTATAATTTTTTGGTTTCCACATATTATAATTCTCCAAAAGTCAGCATACATATAAAATGTTAGCAAAAATATTATATATGATTTCTAAAAACTCAACCCAAAATTTTCTTAGCAACGTTTATTAGCGTTTCACTCTTAGCAGGTTTAATCATCCAGCCTTTGGCTCCGAGTTTTTTAGCTCGTAGAACATGTTCTGCATTGCTCTCGGTCGTCAGCATTAAAAAAGGAATTTTTTCTAAGAACTTTTCTTTGGCAAGATGTTCACACATTTCGAGTCCACCCATACGCGGCATATTAACATCGACGACCATCATTCCAATATCCCAATTAGCCCTTACTTTTTCAAGTCCATCTAATCCATCAACGGCTTCCATCACATGATAACCAGCATTTTTAAAGACCTGGACAGCATGTTGACGAATGGTGTTTGAGTCATCCACAATCAGAATCTTTTTAACTTTTTTATCTTTCTGTGCAGAAGTATTTTTTTGTTCGATTAATTTTTCAATTTGAGTTTCCCAATCGTTAAAACCTTTTTTCTTGGCCTCATTAAACCAAAAAAATGATTTCTTTTTAGAAGCTTCATCATTGGGGTTTTGCTCTTCGATGAGCTTAGCTAAATTAAGTTGAGCAATGCCACTTCCACTTTCTGCGGCTTTTTCCCACCAACCCAAAGCTTTTTTCTCATCTTTATCAACTCCCAACCCCAATTCATACATTAATGCTAAATTATTTTGAGCAGTCGAATTTCCATTCATTGCTTGTGTAATAAGCGTTTCCATTTTTTTTTCCTCACTTTTACTCATTCGTAATGGATCGGAGAGAAAAAATAAAAAATTAGAAAAAAAATATCTTAAAAATTGGCAGTTAAAAAACTAATCTCGATAAAGTTTATAATCTTCTTTAGTTGCATTAGGAACTGTTTCGACGCTTAACTGATCGACAAAATTGCATCCGTCAACCAATCTTTCAGCTAATACAGCAGTTCTTACTAAATTTTCTTGGCGAGCGATTTTTACGGGTGGATGGTTCTTGGCTTCAAATATTTTTTTATCACAAAATGGGCAATCAATAGAGACTTTATCTTGCCGCTGCTCTGAGTCATCATAACTAGCATGAAAGCGGCGACTGCAAGTCGGATTATCAATAAGGAACTTGTGGTAGGCCATTTGAATGTTCTCCCTCTGTGTCATCCCCAATGAGCACCGAAGGTGCGAATGCCTGGGGATCTTGTATCATTTTCTGACGCACATACTTCTAAAATATCATCCCAAAACTAGCTAGAAAAGTCATTTGTTTGCTAAAATAGAGGCATGAAGAAAGTTTTTATCCTTGGATGGATACTCCATCATTCTTTACTTGCTACGGCGAATACCACCGTTTTAAAAGTTGGTATCCCTGTTCCACTCAGCGGTGAAACAAAGTTTATCGGCGAGTCAATAAAGAAAGGAATGGATTTATTTCTTGATGATTTAAAAACACAAGATGTAAAGCTAGCAGAAAAAATTCAAGTGGCGTGGAGTGATTCATCAGCTTCTCCCAAAGGAATAGATGATGCAATGCAACAAATGCTTGGCGAACAAAATGTTGATGTCGTGATTGCACCCCCGCTTTCTATTTCCGCTCATCAAGTTCTTCTAAATGCTTTGGATAAGAAAAAAATTGTCCTTGTTCCGTTTGTATCGACACTAGCAATGAAACGCCAGGACGAAAACATTTTTAGACTCTCACATAGTTATTCTTATCAGAGTGTAGTTTTGGCACAATTTGCCAAAAATAATTTAAATCGCTTAAAAGCCGCTGTTCTTTATGAAGAGGGTAGTCAGATGGGTCTTGACGCTGCCAACGCATTTTCAACTTCATTTAGAGATGCGGGTGGTGAGGTTGTTATTCAAAAGACATTTTTATCCGATGGTTCTAATATGAACACGGCATTACGAAAAATTATTGCGAAAGGTCCAAGAACAATTTTTATTCCTGCAATCCCGGAGTTTTTAGCAACAATTATCCATGAACTTGAGGAATTGAAATACCCCACACCGCTTTTAGGTTTGGATGTTTGGGATGAACTAAAAACTGAAACACTGGCATTGCCAACCAAACAAAAAATTTATCATACAACTCAGTTCTATCGAGAGAATTCCGCAGAAATAAATCAAAGTTTTCAAAAAAAATACGTAGAAAAATATCAAGAGGAACCGAATCAGTTAGCTGCATTATCCTACGAAGCAGGACAAATCATTCAAGATGCTATCAGTAAGACAAAATCATTCAAAACCACCGCTCTCATTTCAGCTCTTGAAAATGTGGATGCTAATTTACTGAGTGGTCATTTTAAGTTTGAAAAAAATCATGATGCCATCAAACCGCTAAATATTTTAGAGATATCTAATCAAAAGCGTAGTTTTTCAGCTCAATTTCCCATTGAACAAGCTCCGGAAAAAAATGCAAAAGCAAATTGAAAGTATCATTCAAAAATTTTCTCAAAACTCTCGCTATGAATTTAACGATGACGATCGTTTCCATATTCAAGAAGTAATGGCAGCTCTTGATCATGGAAAAATTCGCGTTGCAGAAAAAAATCAAGAGACAAAAAAATGGGAAGTCAATGCGTGGATCAAAGAAGCCATCCTTTTTTATTTTAGAATTTCTACAATATGCGAAGAAAAAATTGGATCGTTTAATTATCTGGATAAAATTCCTTTAAAACAAAATTTTAAATCGCTTGGTGTTCGTGTCGTTCCACCCGCTACAGCGAGATACGGAAGCTTTATGGAACGCGGAGTAGTGCTGATGCCAAGTTATGTGAATATCGGTGCTTATATTGGTGAGAATACGATGATTGATACTTGGGCAACGGTAGGTTCTTGTGCTCAAATCGGAAAAAATTGTCATCTATCTGGTGGGGTTGGTATTGG
>CAZFSQ010000118.1:0-6768 GCA_964521975.1 uncultured Oligoflexales bacterium
AAAAAAAGTTAATGAAAGATCCCCAGACGGCTGCTTCGCAGCCTGGGGATGACAGGGGATTTATCAGCCATCATTCACTGACCGATTACCAGTTACAACACAACGTCATTTACCATACTCCATAAATATTATATAATTATGGAGTATGGTAAAGAGAACTATTAAACTCACTAAAAATCGGCAATCGTTTTTTTTGTTTGGACCACGCGGTTCGGGAAAATCTTTTTTAATTAACGAGTTGTTAAGAGAGGAAAAAAGCAAAGGACGTGTTTATACGTTGGATTTATTAGATTCAAATTTATTTAGACGATACTTGACTCAACCAGGGCTACTTTTCGGTGAAGTGGAATTACTTACTGAAAAAAATAAAAAAAAAACGCTGACCGTTGTTATAGATGAAGTTCAAAAAATTCCAGCCTTACTCGATGAAGTTCACCGAATGATGGAAATATTTAAGAAGCAAGTTGTCTTCATCTTAACGGGTTCTAGTGCAAGAAAATTGAAACGCACGGGAGCAGACCTTCTAGCAGGACGTGCTATTACCAAGATGCTTTATCCATTCAATAGTCGGGAGGTTTCTGTCAATCTTAATGATGTTTTGCAATTTGGATTATTGCCACTCATTTACTTAAATAAAAATTTGCGATTTGAAAGACTTGAAACTTATGTTTCAACATATTTACGAGAGGAGATTCAACAAGAGGCACAGCTACGGCAAGTTGAAAAATTTGCCCGCTTTTTAGAGTTGGCTGCCCAATTCAATAGTGAACCGATTAATTTTACCAGCCTAGGCAAAGCAGCTTCAGTTTCGACAAAGACTTGCCAAGAGTATTTTGAGATTTTAGTGGATACACTTATTGTTCTCAGAGTGAATGGGTGGAACACTTCCATAAAAAAGCAACTCCGCCAATCACCTAAATTTTATTTTTTTGATAATGGAGTTTTAAACGCCCTGACAGGGGAACTAAGAAATAAATTAGTGTCGGGTTCTTTTCGTTATGGAAAATTATTTGAAAATTTTATTATTCAAGAAATAGTAAAACTTAATCATGATTATGATTTGGGTTTTAAATTTAATTATTGGAGAGATTCCTTCGGACATGAAATAGATTTGATATTGTCATATTCAAGCTCCAAACCCCTCTATGCGATTGAAATAAAATCCTCCGAAGCTCCCAACGCAAATGAATTAAAAACATTACAAAATTTTAAAAAAGAATATCCAAAAGTTAAACTGATATGTATTTGCAACACCCCAAATGATTATAAACTAAAAAATATCCATTTTATAAATTGGAAAAGTATTAAACTTCTCTTGGCTACCGCCAAGTTATGAAAATTTGGAAAGATTAGCAGAGAGACAACAATCTTTTCAATTGCCCTATCATATATATTGGCAGAGTTAGCAAACGACCATCTTGCATTTTTTCTATCATCGGCGGATGTAACGAAAAGCGAACTGCTAATCGTGATTTTCTTTCTGCGATAAATTGTTGTAATGATCGCAAAGAACCTGTGCTCCCCGATTTTACTTCGATGGGAATAATCTTTTGATCTTGCTGAATTAAAAAATCTACTTCCGCATTATTAGTTTTGCCATTGCGTAACCAATAAAAAAGCTGCGGCGGTGAGGTATTTCCATGATAATTAATTAAGTGCTGAGCCACAAATTGTTCTGCAAGATTTCCTTGAATGGATGTTTCATCTTGAGTCATTCTAAAAGTTGGTTCGATCCCTAGTAAACAATTAAGCAGCCCAATATCCAACCAGAATAATTTAAACTTCTTTTGACTCACTTCCGACGCGAGAGGAATTCCTGTCCCATGCGTATGAAATGTTTCTAAAACAATTCGTGCTGAAGTCAGCAATTGAATATTTCTTTTGATGGTTTCCGTGCGTTCCTGAGGTAAAATTTTTGAATACTGAGCTGTCTTCGCAATGAACTTAGGAATGCGATCAAATAACTGATGAAGTAAGTTGATATCTCGACGTTTTGCATATTTATTAAAATCATCTTTATAATTAAAAACAATAGACTCTTGTACCTGTCGCCATGAATAGTTTTTTTCTTTCGATTTCTCACAGGATCTTAAAACCGCTTCTGGCATTCCCCCAATCATAAAAAAATTAAAAACATGTTTTATTAAATCTTGATGCATTTTTTCAGGCCATTTTTTTTTGAACTGGAATTCTTGAAGCTGCTCTAAATAATAATCTTGTCCATGAGCCAAGAGAAACTCATCAAATGTGAATGGGTAAATATGTTTCTGTTCTATCCTTCCAACAGGCATTGAAAAAAAATGATCGGCAAGTGTAAAATCAAGCAGTGAACCTGCTGCAATAACCGACAGGTTGGGTTTGTCTTCATAAAAATATCGCAAAGCAGCAATAGCATGAGGTGTGGCTTGAATTTCATCTAAGAAAAGTAAACTTTTCTCTTCTGTAATTTTTTCTCGTAAAATAGCTTGCAATTCATTTTCAATATTTTCAATATTAAACGTTGCAAATACTTTATCTAAATTAATATGTCGTTCTAAATTGATTTCATACAATTTCAATTTTTGCTTTTCCGCCAATTGACGGACAGCTGTTGACTTACCAACTTGCCTTGCACCACGCAAAATTAGCGGTTTTTTCTTTTTCGTTTGATACCAAGAGATCAATTCTTGATGAATATTTCTGATCAATTTGCCCCCATATTTTACATATTTATTGTATAATATTGTGGCAAATATTGCAATTATTGAGATATTTTATCCATTCAATCGTCGAAAAATTTTCTGATATTTTTTTATTTTACTTCAACATCAATTTGGCTCGCTGGGTTTTTCTGACTAAATTGCACAACTAATATTATAAAAAGCATTACTAAAACTGTAGTACCAAAGTTAAATACATACTTTAATTTTGGAAGTCTTTTATCAATGGTTGTCGCATCCATTAAAATCGCATAAACAACAGAACCTATAAGCATGAACATTAGCGTATTACCAAAGAGATCATCTGAAAGCTTATTACTTTTAAACCCAATTGCCCTTTCACTCACCCTCGCCACAGCCGCATTTAATTTAAGCATCTGATCAGCGATTTGCTTCTCTATCAACTTTTCATCCGTCAAAGATAAATCCAGTTCAAATGTCGTATTACCTTTTGGGACAAGTTTCTTAAAGGGGATGCCACTTGTAATAAAATCTTTATACACTCCATCAACTAGAAAAATAGAAATCAAAATTTTTAGTTTATTACTTTCAGCATTAAAACCTTGTTGATCTATGGGAGAAGATCGAAAAACTAAATGGGTTTCTTTTTTATCAGAATCTTTATGAACTGTAGAAATTGAAAATGTTTCCTGAGAACTAACCTCCGAGATTTTAGATGTTTTTAAAATATTATTCTCATCTGGTCTTAAAATAACCCAACCTTCTTGATTTGACTTTGCTTCAAATTGATCCGCTGCAATCAAAAGTTGTTTTTGTTTTTCAGGTTCTACGCTTGAAAACCAAAGGGTTTCTTTAAAACTTTTAGCTAATTCGGATTCTTGTGTCGGTTTTGGATGCAGGTGAGGCTTATCTACTGTCGTCTCACTTTCAGTATTTCTATTTCTACAACCAGGTAATGTAATCATCCCAACAACTAAATACGTAAGAAGAGTATTTTTTAGAAATTCTTTCATAATTTTTTCCTTTTTAAGAACATTTTAATTGTTACTTATTTTTCATTCTACTATGCACTCAAGATTTTTTAAATACCATGAACCAATCTACCTAATTTTTGTACCCAATAATGATTTGATTTTTCTGCTGTTAAGATGGGGATTTTTAGCTCAATAGCTAAAGAAATAAAAACACTATCATAAGCTGTTGCTTGATAATCTAATGAACGACTCATTAATTGAGTAATTTGTGGATCACAAACTTCAAGAGGACACTGGTTGTGAATATTCCAAATTTCTTTTGCTGTATCAGCATCCATATTTCTAAACACACAATATTTTCGCAAAACATTTGCAAATTCATAATAGTGTAAAGTTGGTACGTAAAGTTGAACTTCACCCTCTAAAAGTTTTTCATGCCATTTTTTAGCTTTATCCGTAAATGATTCAGGAAGATACCACACTACCGCAACACTTGTATCAAGTATGGCTTTTTTAATCATCTATTTCTATCTTCTCTAATAAGATCTACAGAAGATTTTTTCAGTTTTATTTTATTGGTTTTTTTTAATAGCTCTCGATATTGATCGGCATAATTTTTATTCTTTTCTTCTCTCATTTTATATTCAAGATAAAAATGCAAAACCTCTTCTATCAACTCTTTTTTGGTTGAGGCCCGGCTATATTTTAAAGCTTCTTTGACTAATTCATCACTCACTAAGAGGTTACTTTCTAAACTTTCACAAACAACTTAAAATGCAGTATCATAGATTTACTTTTTTCTGTAAGTACGAACGATTGAACTTCATTATTTTTTTGAATTAACCCACATTCTTTTAGCAATGTTAAATAATTTTTAACCGTACCCTTGACATAAAGATCCGAGTCCATCGCCCCAGAAAGAACATCTATTCTTTGAAAATGTTCGAGGCAGCCATTTTCCAATTTTTCTTCACTGATAAAATTATTTTTTTCTTGTGCTGCACTAATGGACACAAGAATGAAGGAAAGACGCTCGAGAAGGGTTTTAATAAATCGACTTAGATAAAATAAATAAACAGAGTGGCTATTTTCCATCGAAAAAATTTCAAAATATTTTTTCCCTTGAATCGTTTCAACCTTAATCCATTCCATTTTTTGCAGGCTCTCTAAAATACTTTTGAAATGCGATTTCAAATCATCTTCATTTTTAGCAGCAATAAAATATTCATGAGCAACAAGCGGCCAAAAACATTGGACCCCTTCCCATAATTCATCTTCACTCATGCGGCTTTTTTCAATCAGCAATCGACTTACGAGTGATTCAAATGCAAAGAGATGAACGATATTATTCCTATAATAAGACATGATCGTTCCTTCAGCTTCTTCAAAATAAAGAACATCGCCTCCTGTGGGATAGGAAAACCGTCGCAACGAAGAAAACTTTTCTACTCTTTGAATTTCACCCCTAACATCATCTTCCGAATGTGCAAAAATATTTGACGAAAGATAATGAGGAGAATTTTTATAAATATTAAATAGACCCAGCACCATTTGAATCAATTCATATTCGGAGACAGCCCTATTTTTTGAAGATAGTAAACAAAGAGAAAGCATACTCACAGGACTAATGGAAGAATTCTCATTTACCTTTTCATGCAAATACTGTCCAAGCTCCGCCACTTTGTCAGAAAACCACGAGGGTTTTTCATCATTATTTTTACTAACCCTTGGGCCTAAAAATTTTTGGATAGAAATAGGCTTACCAAACCGCACATAAACATTGCCACAACTCATCTTTAATATATTTCTTGCTCTTAAAAGCTGAAACATGCTCTCATTTTTTTTCTTTTGTCCTCCGCGAAGTTCTTTAAGATAGGTGCTCACTTCAGGAATTTTTTCATACGTTAAATTCATTGGAATAAAATAGAGAGGTCTTCGCTCAGAACGTATATAACTGTGCATGACCATCGAAAGCAGCCCCAACTTAGGCGGAAGAATTTTTCCAATACGACTCCTCCCTCCTTCGGTAAAAAACAAAAGCGGAAATCCGCGATTGACTAAAAAATGAATGTACTCTTGAAAAACTAACGCATAAAGTTTATTGCCATGAAATTGTCTCCGCAAAAAAAAGGCCCCACCACGTCTCAGCAGTGTACCCACCGGCCAAAAATTGAGATTAACTCCTGCGGCAAAATGTGGCGTGCGAAACCCCTCTGAATAAAGAACATCACCCCCTAAAAGATAATCAATATGGGAGCGGTGATTTGAGATATAGATAACGGAAGCGTCTTCACTGATACTTGAAATATTCTCCACACCGAATACCTTCAATTGATGATAAATTCTTTTCCAAATTTTTCTTAAAAAAATATGAAAAAATTTAATGATGAATTGGTTGGAATCGGCGGAAATTTCTTTGATATATTTCCAAATTTTATCCTGCACCTCATGATCCAAAACTTTTTCCATCACCGACGAGGAACGAATAAACTGAAATACTTGCGATTTAGAATAAAGCTCTGGGCCTTGAATTTGAATTTTCTGCTGCCGAAAATGTACACGAAAAATGCGGTAAAGTTTTTTAAGTGACGATGAAAATTCATTCGTTTCTTCTAGGGCTTCTTTAAAAGAAATTGGGTTGCCAATCCTAGCAACAATGTTTCGTGCTTGAATAATCGCAATGAAAAATTTTTGGATGATGCCTGCATGTTCGTCGTCAAAAAATAAAAGTTTGAGCAAAGAATTTTCTTCTTTTCCAGGATTTCTCCCCCAAGAAATTGAAACAGGGACAAGATAACAATCTTCTATTTTTTTACTTTCAACAAGCCTCCCTAATCTAAGCAACGGTTCTGGGGGAGAAGATTTTTTCTCTCTTCGTCTTTGAAAAAATCCCAGACGGCTCAAGTATAAATACCCAACCCCTTCTTTACTTTTTTCAATCTGCGCAATAGACGCGATGGGTTTAGCTACATTGAGTACGCGACAAAGAAACGCTAAAACAAACAAATCAGATATCGACTGGTTTCTAAGGACATAGATCAAGGGAGTTTCATTCTCTTTAACTTTTGTAAATATTTCTGGAGTGGACTTAGGGAAATAGTCTACCCGTGCCCATTTAAAATAAATTTTATGCA
>CAZFSQ010000119.1:0-6687 GCA_964521975.1 uncultured Oligoflexales bacterium
TTCCTCGACGACCATGCTCCAAATCAAACTCAAGATTGGAATAATTTTTAAGACAGTTTGTAATTTTTAGAAGTGAATGCTCCTCAAGTGGAGAGCGACCAAGATTGGTATGTAAGATTATCCCCGTGGCATTGATCACAGGTTGGATTTCATTTTTGAATAATTTTTTTATTTTATTTTTTGTTAACAAATATATTTTTTCAAAAGCTTTCTTTTCATCCGGGAAAGCTTCCTTTGGTAAATCCCGGATAATGTTTTTCAAAAAAGTTCGATCATAGTCTTTAAAATCTTCTGTGGATTTTAAAAAAGATAGAATTTTTTCCATCGCGGGAAGATAGTTTTTTTGTTTCATAAGTATAAAAATCTTTTTCCAAAGGTATGCACAAATAACAACTAAATGTTATTTATGCCCATAAATAACATCTTATATTTGATTCATGTATATAAAAAGAGCTTCGGCTAATTGGTGCTCATTAAACTTTGAATAATACAATCCATTGTATTACAAAATTCATTATTTTGTGGTGGTCTAAAATTTTGAATAGGTTGATAATCATTCGTAACAGGTTGCCACCTCAAATTTTTATTCTGATTATTAAACAGATCCATTCCGGCTCCCTGCGTCATAAAACCACCAAAAGAGTTATACTTAGAGTTGATAGCAATACTTTGTTCAAAATCTTGAGACGACTCATACGGAACAAATGATTCATAATTATTGGCTGTAGGATTCCATCTTACCTTCATATTGTTAATGGTCTCTCCATTGACATTAAACTCCTTAGGAATTCTTCCTGATCTTTTATTGTCATACCACTGCCCATCCCAACTACCGCTATTCGATTTAGACATCACTAGAGTATTCGTATTAAAAGAATAGTTGGTCTTTTTGCCCTCTTCATCGAAATCATAATTAATTGGCGTAAAAATCGTATTGCCATTATCCATTCTCATAAACATTGTCTTATCTTTATAGGGATTAGCCCACTGACCTTGCTCATTTTTGGAAACAACAACATAAGATGGACGAAACCCGTCACCTATCCCTGTTGCTTTGCCCCCATTGTCTTTTACAATTTCATCATAATTTTCAACTTGAACACCAAGCTTAGCTGCTTTATTTATATCCATATAAGTCATCCCACTGCCTGCATCTAATTCAGGTAAAAAATTGGGTTGCGTTGTTACAGAAGAAGTAGTTGTAGTTGTTCCGCTCACGTCGGAATTGTTTGTGTTACCTACATAAGTAGGAGGACAAACGACACCTACACCTCAACCTAAATTAAAACCAACATTACTTTTTAAATTATCAATAGGAGCCATTGCAACATCTTTATAATCCTGCAAACTAGATGTCTGTTGTTGCTGCTGCTGGGTTATTCCAACCCTCTTAGGCTTACAACTCAACCAAATGGTAAGCACAATCATCCACAAAAAAACTTTTTTCATAACATACCCACCCTCAATAAAAATTATAAAATAAAAACCCTGCTAAAATCGCTCGATAAACCATAAAAATTCCAAAACCAAATTTACTTAAATAGGCTAAGAAATATTTTATCGTAATACAACCAATAAGTGTACAGGTCAAAACTCCCAGGCCAAATTGTGGATCTAAAATTGCTTGGGATACGGAAGGTAATTTGAGAAGCGTTGCTCCGATCATGGCAGGTGTCCCAAGTAGAAATGAAAATTTGGCACTATCCTGTCGCGAAAGTCCGAGAAGTCTTCCGCCAATAATGGTTGACCCACTGCGAGAAACTCCAGGTATTAAAGCAAGCGTCTGAAAACATCCAATCATAAACGCTTCCTTAATGGAAACATGATGATTTCTTTTTGTAACTTTATATTTTTTATCAATCCACCAAAGTAAAATACCGAAAACTAACAGCGGCCCCGCCACCATTTGGGGATGATGAAAATAATTTTCTATTTTTTCTTCAAATAATATTCCAAAAATCCCAGCGGGGATTGATCCAACAAATAAACACAAAAATAAATTAAAATCTTTTTTCCCTTTGGGATCACGATAGATTCGATACTGGAACGAGCCAATTAAAATATTGGCAAAATCTTTCCAAAAATAAATTAATACGGCGAGTAATGTACCAAAATGGAGAGCTACATTTAATTCGAGAGGAATGACATGCCCATTCCAAAACCATGAAAGTAAAATAAGATGGGCGGAACTGGAAATAGGAAGAAACTCCGCCAACCCCTGGATGATTCCAAGGGACAAAGTTTCTTCTGTTGAGATTTCGATCATTTGATTTTAAGAAATTCTTTTTAAAGATGCCCAGACATTCCTCGCTTCGCGAGTCATTGGGCATGACCGTTTTTTTCTTTGTCATCCCCAACGAGCACCAAAGGTGCGAGTGCCTGGGGATCTTTTGCTGCGTGCGATCTTACCAAAGATATCCCAAAGTCAACTGAGCTTCAGGCATAGGTCGTGCGGATAAGCGACTATCTTGAATCGACTCAATTGTATCTTCATAATCTGCTTTTGCTTGAGGGTCATCTGATTCAAGCGTTATGTCTCTTTGAAAGGGAACTAAATAATGCATTCCCAGAGTCACCGATAAACTTCTTTCCATATAGGCCCATCGTTGACCAAAGCCCAAAGATACTCCCGAACGAACTTCATTCACATCCGATTTAATATTATTCGGTTCAAGGCCATTGATATTTAATTTCAAATCATTTTGCTTGGTGGATTTATTCTCTACTCGTAAATAACTCACACCGGCTTTAGCAAAAAGCCCTCTCATTGTTTCAGGCACTTCCCAATAAGTTACATTCCATCGTAAGCGAATGGCATTCAATTTATACTCTTCTCCTGGTTGCAATTCTTCTTTGCGAAGATACCCACCCACTGTTCCCCCGCTACTTTTCTTAGCAAAATTCCCCGCCCAAATTTCTGGACCTGTAGAAAATTTCCCCATGAAATTAAAATCTACTTGCCCACCCCACATACTCGCCCTTTGTCCTGTTTGTGATTGATAGGCGGCTGCTACGGGTGCAAGAGGATCAATCTCAGCCGATAAATAACGATTGATCTCGGCAGCAAATTGTAAATTTGAAAAAAAAGTAAAACCCAAAATCACGATGAAACGCATAAATCCCTCCTTTATTGTTTAGAGATTCCATTTTATCACTTAACAATTGACGAAATCAATCTCGTTAAATTTTTCAAGCGTTTCCAGCTTTTTTTCCTGCTTATAAATTTTGATCGTTGGAATTTTTCCTAACGAAAAATTTTCCAACTCTCTCTCTTTTTGAAATTGCAAAATAAAATTTGATTGCAACAAAAATGGATCATTTTTTTGCATACGATCAAGCTCGTCTAAAATTTCTTTGGGTAATGTTTGATTGATTATGAGCATCATTGCTTGCAACCTCATTTTGTTTAATCCCGAATTCAAGTTTTTAGCCGCTCGATGCGAAGCTTCTCCAGGCTTTGTAACAATTAAAAATGCTGTTGAACTGTCGTGTAATATAGCCATCAATTTCTTCGATGCTTCATATATCCCATCTATCGTATCTTGCATGGCCACTAAAAAATCAGATAACACTTCGAGAGCCTGAATCCCAGTGACTTTAGCAATTCCACCCATGAGTTTTTCACCCAGGTTCATCAATTTTCCTAAACCAAATTTCTGTGCCAGATAAAATGGTTTAATCAACCAATTCATCACTTGATTTTTTGAAAATTGATGTAGCATTTCAGGCTTCGCCAAAAAATCGAGAGAATGTGTATCGGGGGGAGTATCCAAAATTACTAAATCATATTTTCCACTTGAAATAATTTCATAAACTTTGACAAGAGCCAAATACTCAAGAGGCCCACCTAATTTTTCAGAGATAGATTGATAAAGTTTATTAGAAAAAATTTTTTCTTTCACCATTTCTGATTTAGTAAATTTTTTAACCATCTCATCAAAAACAGTTTTTTGATCAAGCATCGCAGCGTCTAAGCTTCCACCATTTTTTAAATCCAAATCAACTCTTTGTAACTTTGAACTCAATTTCACTTTCATCGCATCCGCCAATCTTTTCGCCGGATCAATACTTAAAAGTGCCACTTTCTTTCCCTGATGAGCCGCTTTAACAGCTAAGACAGTTGAGAGAGTCGTTTTTCCAACACCACCCGCCCCCAAAACCATGATAAATTTTTTAGACAGATCTAAATTCATTTCCCATCCATCCTAAAATTTCTGGTTGATCACGCCCCTCTTCAAGACAAGCCTTTATTTTCCCAACTGCATTTTTCTGCATGGTAATTTTTTCTGCGTAAAAATTTTCAATGTACGGATATTTTTGAAAATCATTTTTATCTTGAAAAAATTTATTTAAAATAATTTTTTCCAAATGTGCCAATTGTTCTCGACTATATTTTTTTATAAACTCCATCGTCTCATCAATGACAAGAGGTTCGTCCGTCGTCACCAAGACCAAACCGACTTTTTTTGGATCTTGTAAAAAATTAGAAATTTTCTGCGTCTCTTTTAAAATAGGGCCAATGATATTTGAGTTGATAATTGCTTGCGGTGTTGAAAGCAGGCTGTAAAAATGTCCTGAAGAAAATCCATCGTAAATAATAAGATCATATTTTTTTTCAGGATCAATTTCAGCTTGATAATGAATTCTTCCCAAAAGTAAAATTTCCGCCAATCCCGGTAAAATATCAATAAAACTTTTGACGATGTCGTTAGAAAAAATCGTGTGAAATAAAAACCCCATCCCCAATCTTTTTTCTAAAAACAATTTCAAATTGTATCGAGGAGAATATAACCCAACATCTAAATAGGGGTTCAAAGAAACGGTTTCATCTAACGGAACATCTTTTTGTTCATAATATCCAAGAGCATCTACAGCCGAAGATTGAATGATCAGTGTTTTAATAGATTGAGACGAAGCAATTTTTCCTAATTGATAGGCGGTAAAAGATTTTCCAATTCCCCCTTTACCCGTAATAAGCAGAACTTTTTTTGAAAAATTAAACGTCACATTTTATGAAGGATTTTGTTTTGAATCTTGTTCTGATGAAGCAATTTTTTTTTGCTCATCCGCATCCTTAATTCCCTTTTTAAAATTTTTGATACTCTCGCCAATCTCTCCCCCAAGTTGCGGAAGTTTTTTAGCTCCGAATAATAAAACAAGGACACCAAAGATTAAAAGCAGTTCACCCATTCCAGGCATCGACATAGTTTTTTTCTCCTTCAATTAAAATTGCGTTGACGAATAGGACAAATTCAATGCTTCGGCAACCGCTTCATGGGTAATTTTTCCTGCATAGGTATTTAACCCTTTTGACAAAGCAGGGGATTGTGACAACGCTTTTTCAATTCCTTTATCCGCTAATTGTAAGGCATAGGGCAAGGTCACATTAGTTAACGCATAGGTTGATGTTTTGGGAACATCACCAGGAATATTAGTAACACCATAGTGAATGACATCATGCTCGACATAAACTGGATTATCGTGTGTTGTTGGTCGAATAGTTTCAATACACCCTCCTTGATCAATCGCCACATCAACGACCACAGAACCAGGTTCCATAGAGTAAATCATTTTTTTTGTGACAAGTCGTGGGGCTTTAGCTCCCGCAATTAAAACTGCACCTACGACAAGATCTGATTCTTCCACAGCTAAAGAAATATTTTCTGGATTAGACATGAGCGTTGAAATATCAGTTCCAAAAATATCATCTAAGTAAGCAAGTCTTTGTGCGTTGACATCTAAAATAGTAACACGAGCACCGAGACCAATCGCCATTTTGGCTGAGTTAATTCCGACAACCCCACCACCAATAATACAAACACGACCACGCTTAACCCCAGGGACTCCACCCAACAAAAGCCCTTTCCCTCCGCGATGTTTTTGAAGACATTGTGCCCCAACCTGTACAGCCATTCTTCCGGCTACTTCACTCATTGGAGTTAAAAGCGGTAAAGTTTTATTTTCAAGCTCAATCGTTTCATAGGCAACACCTGTTACTTTTTTCTTGACTAACTCCGCAGCTAAATCAGGTTCCGCTGCTAAGTGAAGATAAGTGTATAAAATAAGCCCAGGTCTGAGATGTTGATATTCTTCTTTGAGTGGCTCTTTAACTTTAATCACCATCTCAGCGTCATTCCATGCTTTCGCAGCAGAATCAACCATCACCGCTCCCGCAGCAACATATTTTTCATCAGGAATTCCTGCACCAACTCCTGCACCTTTTTGCACAAGAACTTTATGTCCCCTCTCGGTGAGTAACTGAACTCCACCCGGAACCATCGACACACGATTTTCTCGATTCTTAATTTCTTTTGGTACACCAATAATCATTTTTTTTGCCCTCTAACTTTTTTTTTAGGAATCACAATTATCTAGTTATAACTCAAGCTAGATCATACGTAAATAATCGTTTACTATGATATTGCTGTAAAAGGAGATCATCGTGATGGACCCAAGATTTTTTATTGCCGCAGGAATTGCGTTCGTTGCAACCTATGCGGGAATTTTTTTGATGGTAAAAATTTTACCGAAAAGACTCAAGGTTGATAATACGGCTCAAAAAAACCGTATTTTGGATGAAGCGAAACGCCAGGGTGCAATAGCTAAAAAAGATGAACTGGAACATCTCCGATTAGAATTAGAAGAGCGTAAAGAAGAGCAAGCTCAGTCTTATAAATCAAAAATTCG
>CAZFSQ010000120.1:0-6686 GCA_964521975.1 uncultured Oligoflexales bacterium
AACTCATCGAAAATAACTTCGGGATAATCAAAACGAGTAATATAGTTTTTTAGTAAATTCGATGGCATAAATTTCGCTGCGGGTGAGGTGAAATCGTAGTTGATTATTCATTTCATAATTGTAAGCTTCTTCTTCGGCCAGTCGTGTGCCATCAAGTTGAAGTTTATCTAAAAGATCTATCCAAGCAAAATTTTGCTGACCGTGGATTTCGATTTCGTGGGCTAATGTCGAACCTAAAACAGACCAGCTTTGAAATGCTTTTGGGCCAATGAAGACACTTATTTTAGTATGAGATAAAACGGTTTTGCCGCGATCGTCTAAATATTTATCGAATGAAATATTTTGTAAATGGTCTGGAACATGAATATGAAAATATTTTATGGCAAATTCAAGCGTTTCTTGATCAGGTGTGGGTTTTGTTTTTTTGGGAAGATAAACTTGTACGCTCGATAAATCTTCAAAAAAAATATTTTTGTTTTGTTCTTGGGAATAAAAATATATTTCTGAGGTTATAAAATAGAAAATAATTGCATTTAGTAGATGGAACATAGTGAAAATCTCCCTCAAGAGTTTTCACTAATATATTGAAAAAATGCAACTTATTTTTGTGCTGATTTTATAATGCGTAAGACAGACAAATCAATTTTTTTATCGTGATAACAGTTCTTTAACTGGAATAATTTGCAGACGATATTTTTCAACTTTTCTTGATTTATTTCGTGAGTGGTATCGTTTTTTGAAATGTCTCCTATTTTATCGACACAGGCATACGAATATGATTGTGGTATATCTTTCGGAAACAATATACCCAAACGAGATAAACGACCTATAGCTTTTTTCCCTAATTCCTCGCAATGATTTTTTGATAATGGTGAGTGATATATTCCATGAATGCTATCGAGGTATCTGGACCATAATTTAATTTTTTGGAAATGAGATAGATGTTTTAATTCATCGTAATAATTCCACATGTAAGGTGGTTGAAGTTTTTGAAATGAAATTAGATGACTTGTTTTAGGTGAAGAAATATTTTTTTGTTTTGGGTTTAAAACAAAATACCATTCGCAATTTCCTGAGAAGTTTAATTCACTCAAATTTGGATTTTTTAAAAATGGATTTTCAAGGTGATCCATTTCTCCATATCGGTCGAATGCTCCAAGCCATTCAAAGCCTGCCTCTTGAAACCATGAGAGCCATTTTTGCGGTGTGCGTCGAATTTCTCTCACGTGTAAAAAAGTGTCTGCAAGTCGAGCATGGTTTTTTAAGGTACTCTGCCCAAGTTGATCTAATTTTTTTTGATAGTAAGGTGAGATTTCTGAAAGATCATTTAAAAAGTTTTGAACGAATACAAGATCTGATTCTTGCATGGGATTGATTTTTGCTAATCGAAATAAATTTTGCAGAGCATGAATCCACTTACGAGCGGAAGAATTGTAAATCATCACTCGCAGGGTTCCGCCTTCTCTTAATTTAGAACTTAATCCCTGAATAACCCATTTGGGGTCAGCGAGGTGGTGTAGTACGCCAAATGCATCAATATGATCATAGTAATTAAATAACTGTGAATGGGTGATAGATTCTTCAATACTTTGACAGACAAATTTTTTATTTTTTGGATTGAATAATAATCGCCATCGTGCCCGTTTTAAACTCTCTTGCGATAAATCCAAAAAGGTCATGTGGTGTTTCCAAGGTTCTAATGATCGCAAAATATAGGGAAGAATTTCTCCGCATCCTGCGGTTAAAATATTAGCGTGGCCAAATTGTTTTTTTGAAGATTGGAGAGCTGTATGAGAATACCCATGAGCATTCGCTAAATGGGCTGCAAATAAACTGGTTCCTAAATATCCATCCGAAACATAAGGACGAAAAAAAAGTGGATAATTGGGATAGGTGTACTTTTTATAAAAGTTTTTTACTTGAAGAGTTAATGGTTGATCGAGAGTGATGGTGTTCATTAGCTCTTATTGTAAACTTTAATTGATAAAAAAAACACTTGTCGTTAAAGTTTTCTTTATTCTAATAATTGCAGGTGCAAAAGTTTGAAGTCTTATCTAAGAAAATTCGACGGTCTTTATAGTCCCCTGTTTTAAATGTAGTTTTTTCTTTTTGACAAAAAGTGAGAGTATTACTGCTATTATTAGCACTAAATGTACAGTTTGTTATTTCAGCAAGCCTTTTACAATTATTTTTAGTCATCTTATCTTTCAAAAATCCACCATGTTCTAGACATGCTTTTTCACAATTATTATCTTCCTTAGGGATGGTATTAGAGTAAGTAAAATTACGAAAACAAAATGATGAATCAAATTTATTTGTACATGGAACCATTTTCATTGTAGTCCATGCTTCTTTGGTATTGATAACTTGGCCATCATCAGTTTCAATTGAAATAAATCTAAAATCTTTATCAAACATGTCAAAAGCTTTATTATCCATGCGGCATTGATAATAATTAAATTTATTTATATCATTGTGGTCAACGGAGACGGATTTACTTCCAATCACTACTTTTGGAACATCACAGCTAAGATTAACTTCTTCTTTAGATTGTAAATTAAATCTTTTGATATTAGGAATATGGTAATAAGATAGATTTGAATTTACTCTTGGGCCTGGGAGGCTGACATAGTTCATGGGACCAGCCATAAGGTTATTGGTAGTGATGTTTTTTTTTAACGTCGTATCATATTGTGTTTGTCTCATTACTACTGCTACCTCGTATTCTTTATCAACATCAGGTTCAAATTTTTTAACATTAATAATCCCTGTAGCAATAATTTGTTCTTTGTTCTTAATTTCAACAGTATAATTTAAATTATCACTATCTATATTACTTACAACGCATCCAGTTTCATAAAAAATACAACTGCTGCCATTAATTTTAATTCCATTTAGATTTATTTCTGGGTCTATTAGGTAAGTCGTTTTTAAGTTATACGTCAACTGAACTTTAAGTTTATTTAAAAAACTATGAAACTTAACAATTGTTGGAGTATCTGGATTAACTGCCTGTGTCATTGTACTGGAAAAAAAATTTGGAATAACTTTGTTTGTTTTATCAGCATATAATACGTGTGTATTTTTTTGTCTCGTTAATTCAAAAACTCGTAATGTATTACCAATAAGAGCTGCTTCACATTTTGAAGATTGTTTAAAAAAATTATTATATTTTCCGCTTATTTTAATATAATCTTTGCAAAAATCCACTCTATCTTTTTTATCTATTATTACTTCATTATTTTGGTTGAGCTTTAATTTCCAAACTTGGTACTGAACTTTTTCATGTGTTGGTGCATCAAGACCAACAATACCCTTGTCAGTTATTTCAATTCTTGATGGGTCGTAATCTGTAATTCCTTTTATTTTAGAAAATAAATAGTAGTAACTTACCCTAGAAGGTATTGACGTATTATCAAATTTGAAACTGATAATTTTTATTGGATTAGAAATATTAGAAAAATTATTATCCACTAAAAACAAATCATGGGTTTTCGTATCTAAGTTTTCCTTAAAAAATAAATTACCATATTTACTTGTCATCCATCTTTCATATTGTCCAAATCTATCCCAAAAATCTTTTGATTGAGAATCAATATTAAAATATTCGCGAATTTCATTGATAACTCTTGTCTCAATGTCATTACTGTTAAAAATTATGTCTTGTGAAAATTGATCAGATTCTAAATTCACATTTGAAATTGTTTTGGTCTCAGATGTGCCATTTACACTGGTATAATTAATTTGGATAGCAGCTTGTTTCCAGTTGCTTTTTGCTCCTGTAAACGTATATAGATCCTTGGAATTCATCTTACAGTTTATGGTTGTTTTTTCAATTGATAACACAGAACAAGGTTGGTTATTCACCGTTATCTGGACAGCACGTTGGTGATCAATATCTTCAGGAATCGAAATAAAAAAATGCGTACCAGCATGGGTTACTGTTCCTGGAGCAAGTTGAAGTGATGTTGTTTCACCTTCAACACTGTTTTCCTCTACATCTTCACCTGAGTCGCTTTGATGCGATTTTGATTTCTCTTCTGATGAACATGAAACTAGAACTAAATTAGTTAGAAAAAGATAGATAATTATCTGTCGCATTTTGAGATCCCTCATCTGGAATAAATTTTAGAAACAAGTTCAATCAGACTTCTCGGAGAAATTTTCAAAAACTTTAATGGTTTTTTAAAAACTCTTTATCTAGCTGTATATTTTTGATTTTTTGGCTATATAAACAAAAACACCAACCCAGCCAACACTGTATATGGTAAAGCTCCTAAAAATAATTTGAGCGGGCTAATTTCATGATCTTCAAAACTCGATTTGAGAATGCCATAACCGACAGGGTTAGGAGCATTAGCAATGACGGTTAAACCGCCTCCCACCACAGCACCAGCTACTAAATAATATTTTGCTGAATGATTTAATGATGGGATAAGGGAACCGAGATAAGTTAAAGCTGCGTTATCGGTAACAGCTGTTAGAGTGATTGCTCCAAAATATAAAAATATGTCAGAGAAATTGGTAATGATAGGTTCGAGCCACCATGATTGTAAATTACCCAGCGTCACAAGACTGCCCAAAAAAAATGCAACGAGCAAACTTTCTTTAATTTTTAATTCACTTTGATATTCCTTTGTCACGGCACACCAACCAAGAAAAAATAAAAAGACAGGCATAAAAAAAGCGATGTGGTGATTGTTGAGAATGATGAGAATCATGAAAAAAATGTGGGAGAATGAAACCCAAAGGGGGGAAGAAGATGCCCAGGCACTCCTCCCTTCGGGAGTCGTTGGGCATGACAGGGGAGTGCTTCTACCGTCGTTGTCCGTAGGTGATGCTAAGGTATGCCCTACGGTCGTTGGGCATGACAGGTGAGTGTTTTGAGTTCCGCTGCTCGTTGACGGTGACAGAGTGCTATCAAGTAACTCTCTTCTAAAATAAATTGCTGTTCCCAATGTTCCTAAAAATATCGTTGCAATAGCTTTCAAACCAAACATCTCCAACATAAATAATGAATTCCACCCCCAAGGTTTAGCGACCATAATTACCGGTGGAGCGGCAAAGGATGTCAATGTTCCGCCAAGAGAAATGTTGACAAAAAGCAGCCCTAGCGTTGCATATTTAAATTTCAAACTTATTTTTTCTTGTGTCATTAAATCTTTGAGAAGGAGTGCCGTAATTGTCATCGCACCTGGTTCGGTAATCAATGACCCCAATAATGGGCCTGCCATAAGAGTAATGCAATATTTTGAGAGAGGTTTTGGAAATGGTGATATGGCAATAGATTTTTCTAACATCCACAGAGAAACATCTATAATAGGTTTTGTCGCTGCAATACACATGATGACAAAAACAAAAAGCGGTTCGGTAAAATCAACTTGATTTAAATAGGCTGCAGCGGAATCTGTGCCAAATCGCACGGACCAGATAGCGATAAATACTGCTGCCCAAAATCCAAAGACAATTTCGACTTCACCTAAAAATTGAAATAAATTTTCTTGAATCGAACCGGTATTAAATTTATTGGCGTATAAAGAAATTTGTTTGACAGCAAAAGTATGAATGACGGCAAGAATAAAAAAAACAGTCGCCAAAATTTTCATACTTTCTGTTTCGGAAATTAAATCCATAGAAAAAATATTTAACTTTCTTGGAAAGTTGTTTCCAAAACATTAAACCACAGCTCCCCTGTCGGGTTGATACTCTGACGCTGTCCTGCAAATAAATCTAACGGCACATGGGTCATTTTTCCATGCCAATACCCAATAAGAATATTTGTTTTTCCAGACATGGCAGCATGAACTGCATTTTGAGCATATCTTTGGCAAAACAATTTATCTGATGTGTTGGCAGGTGTGGAACGAATCACATAACTTGGTTCAATATACTTAATCGACACTTTAATATCTTGTTTCTGAAAATATTCGTTCATTTTGTTTTTCAAAAAAATTCCGATATCTCCTAATTTTTGATTTCCTGATTCATCAAAACCTAATTTTTTTTTGTCAAAAAATTCTTGCCCTGCTCCCTCAGCAACAACAATGACTTGTTGTGAAACTTTTTCAAAACGCGACTCAATTTTTTTGAGTAAATTATTTTTTCCTTCGAGAGTAAATGGAATTTCTGGGATCAAACAAAAATCAACGCGGCTTGAACCCAAGGTTGCATTGGCTGCAATATACCCAGAATGTCTTCCCATCAATTTCACAATGCCAATCCCACGCCGTACAGAACGTGCTTCAGTATAGGCGGACTCAATTACATCGCAGGCTTTTTCAACGGCTGTTTCAAAACCAAACGAACGTTTGACAAAAGGAATATCGTTATCAATTGTTTTAGGAATTCCGACAATAGCGATATCTAATTTTTGCTTTTTAATTTCTTTAAAAATTTCATTGGCCCCTCGCATCGTTCCATCACCACCAATGGTGAACAGAAAATCAATTTTCAATTCGCATAATTGTTTGACAATTTCTTTAGGAGAGGGTGTTCCGCGTGATGTACCAAGAAATGATCCTCCTTGTGTGTGGATACTCTCGACAATTTCTGGGTTTAATGGAATAGGTTCTTCCAAAGCATTTTGACTAAAACCTTGATAGCCGTAACGAATTCCCAAAATCTTTTTTACATCATAACGAAACCACAATTGATAAACTAGAGAACGGACCACGGCGTTAATACCT
>CAZFSQ010000121.1:0-6669 GCA_964521975.1 uncultured Oligoflexales bacterium
TTGATGAGGACCACAAGATAATGCCAAAAGAAAAAGGATAAAAACTTTTTTCATCAATTACTCCTAAAAATAAAAAATTACCTAATGATGCTTTATTTAACTGAGCCCTATTTTATAGTATATTATTAAAATATCAATATATTATTAAAATATTTATATTAATAAAAAATATTTTAATAATATTATAATATTAAATATTTCCTATTAATCTCCTCCTCAATACATTTCAACTCATTGGCAATATCCAGCAAAATCATTCCTATGCCATAATTTGAATCCTCACTTCCGAAATAATTTTCAGATGAAGAAAATTTTATCAACTCACTCAGTCCAGTTAATTTTGAACGAAGAATCCAAAGCTCAAATGAAATACTATTTTTTTGTTTCTTCACTTTTTAATCTCCTCAACTTAAAAAAAAATTTGTTCTAAAAAGTGTCCTAAAAGTGTCCCAGACACATCAAAATCAGCCTTAAAAGGGCAAAATTGAACAAAATACTTGTTGAGGAGATCTTCTTAAAATTGTTGATAAATTATTGAAAAACATGATGTTTTTAAAACTCCAGAGGACACCTGGGGGGCGTGGGGTCGCAGGTTCAAATCCTGTCGCCCCGATTTTTATAATACATGATTTATCTTACCAATCTTAGTATGGTAATTTTTTTTCGTTAAAATATATTTAGAAAATTATTTAAGGACACTTAAAAAATCATGGGTGAAATTTTAGCTCTTGGCTGTGCTCTTATATGGGCTTGCTCAATCATTGTTTTCAAATTTAATCTGAATCACGTCGAACCGCGTTTATTAAATTTGATGAAAAATACAGTTGGATTTTTTTGTCTAATACCTACCGTTTACTATTATGAAAATGCATGGATCATCGAAACAGATTGGCCAACTTTATTTTTACTCTGGTTCAGTGGATTTATCGGTATTGGTATCGCTGACGGATTGGTTTTTGTTGCCCTACAAAAAGTTGGTGCTTCACGATTAGCGATTATTGAATGCCTTTATTCACCTTCTGTTATTTTTTTTTCATGGCTTCTTCGCGGACAAGCATTAACTTGGAATGATTTTTTGGGTACTTGCTGTGTGATATCGGCTGTTTTTATTGTTACGATGCCCAAAAAATTTTCTCAACCCATCACCTACTCTATTCCACAGTCTGATTATCTTTATGGAATTTTTGCAGGATGTTTAAGTATGATTTTGATGGGCGGTGGAATTGTCATCGTTAAACCTATTTTTGATCAATTGCCATTATTTTGGATTATCGAGATGAGATTATTTGCAGGGGTTATTGGTTCTATTTTTTCTTTTTATTTTGTTGCTAATAAAAAAACCCATCTGCAAAATATTTTTATTTATAAAAATAAATTACCTATTTTAATCGCTTCTTGTTTTACCAGTGCATATATTTCGATGATCTTGTGGGTTTCAAGTTTTAAATTTTTAGAACCTGCAAAAGCAGCGATCTTGACTCAGACCTCGACAATATTTACAGTCATCCTTGCCATCATTTTTTTAAAAGAACATCTGACTTGGCGAAAAATTATTGCTACATCCCTTGCTGTAGTTGGAGTCATTATTGTAGTCAATGGATCTTAAAAAATTTTTCTTTCCATTTTTTCTCATTTACCTTAGTTTAATACTAGCACTTTATCTTAACCAAAGGAGTCAACAAATGGATTTGGCAATTTTTTCGATGAACGGAATTTATTTCTTACTACGTTGGGCACATTTTATTTTTGGAATTATTTGGATTGGATTACTTTACTATTTTAATTACGTACAAGTTCCTTTCTTTGCAGAGACCGACGCTGCAACAAAATCAAACGCGATTCAAAAACTTGTTCCACGAGCCTTGTGGTGGTTCCGTTGGGCAGCGATGTTTACCTTCATCACAGGTTGGGTCATCATCACAGGAAAATATCATGAACTCGGTGATGCATTATTTTCTTCATCTTACGGTGTGTGCATTTTAACTGGAGCTGCCTTTGCATCTTTGATGTGGTTTAACGTATGGTTTGTGATATGGCCTAATCAAAAAATCGTCATCCAATCAACAACTCAATCAGCTACAGGTGGACAAGCGTTACCCAATGCCGCAGCAGCAGGAGCTAAAGCTCTGCTAGCCTCACGCACGAATACGTTACTTTCGTTCCCAATGTTATTTTTTATGGGAGCTGCAAGTCATTTACCTATTTTCATCAGCAACGATAACGGACCATGTAACTATGCTCTTGCTATCACAATTATTCTTGGAGCAATTGAGTATAATGTCTTCAAGGGAAAAATTGGACCTCTTGCAACCATTAAGGGCGTGATTCATTACGGGATGGGATTAGCTGTGTTGGCTTATTTGTTGTTGGAGTTTTTAGTTAAATAGCAGAGCTAAATTACAAAAAAATATTTCATCATCCATTCGGGCATCTTTACGGGACGTTGTGTCTGTAGGTCAACAATCGTGTATTCTAATTGGCCGTTAGCAAATTGTTTTTTTTGTTCATCATCTAAAATTTCAAAATCGACAATGATCGCTGTATCTAATAATTGCGATACAAAAGACCTGACATAAATTTTTTTTAACCCGATAATAGGGCGTTTAAAATTTTGCATCGCTTTTTTTAGAAAAAATCCGAAACCTTTTTCTAAAATATCCGAAAAAGAAACTTTTAATTCCCGTTCTAAAAAATTTAATCTCGCACTGGCAATGATATCCAAATAATGCTTGGCGTTTACATGATTATAGGGATCTAAATCACTCAAGCGAATATCGTGAGCTGCTAAATAAATAATTGGTTCTTTTGTTTTTTCCATTTTTTAACTTTCAAACCTCATCGAATAAATTCAAAATCAAAATGATTAAATCCAGGAAAATCTTCCAACTCTTTCGGTGACTCTAATGGCGGACGTCGTTCCATTGCAGATAATTGATATACTGTCGATAAGTTCATATCAAATAACACACGATCTGATCCTGAATAATAGCTATGACCAAAGGTCATCACCCAAGAATTAACTTGATCCACATTGATGGTATCCATCCCCTCAAAGAAAATAGGATATAACCCAGCTCGATTCAATTGATGCCTTTTATTGGAGACTCCAAGAGCGAAATCATTCGTTGAATAGTAAAACGTAATCCGCTCGGCTAATTTTTTAATATTAGGTAAGAAAGATGCAAACACAGTCATATCAACATCGGGTGCGGCTAAAACAATATTGCCAAAAACTTTTTCATTCAAACTATTTTGATTATTTTTTAAGAATATTTGGATAGCATAAACTAAAACTCGATTACCCATACTATGAGCAATGATATGAACTTTCGTTTTTCTTTTCTGTGAATTTGCACTACCGAAAATAATTGTTTCTAACACTTCAGCTAATGCAGCATAACTATCTTTTGCAATTTTCTCATCCTGTTCATAAGCTGCCATCCCCGCTTTTCTAAGCGATGGCCAACTAAACGCCATACTCTTACCAGGAAATTCAATATCATGATGAATCTGAGCTGTTTTTAATACAGCATCACTAAATCCATTATCAAAACCATGAACAAATAAAAGCGTGTCTTCTTTTGAAATAGAAGTAAAGAAATCCTCTTGTGCTAAGGACATAAGAGTTTCAATAAGAAACACTTCATTCGGATCATGATTCCACCAGCTCGCTGTTTCTAAATTTCCTTTTTTATGTTTAGCAATGGGAATATTCACCAAACATGATCCGTAAGAAACTTTTGCTAATTTTCTCCCAAAACGATTTTCATTTTTTTCTTGCGGGTTTTCAATATTACGATTGGTAGCAAAATAAATCACACGCTCTTGCTCCGGCTTAAAATCAGACACCGCAGCAACTTTTTTTGTCAGCTTATTTCCTTCAACATTTTTTCTGACAAATTGATTGGAAATTCTAACAGGAACTTTTTCGACCCCAGGAGAGGCAGCTGATTTAACTTTTGTCTCAAGCAAAATTTCTTTACCTTCGTCATTTTCTAATTTTCCCTCTTGATCCACAATAAATCCCTTGGTTTCAAATTGTGATATCGAAGGAGGGAGCGGGGGCTTAAATAAAAGCAATGAATCTCTTTCACCCTCACCTACTTTTATTTCAGATAACTGTGTAACAAACGTTGTACTCGTTTCTTTTTTATTCTCTTTTTTTGAAACAAGAGTCACTTCGTAATAAATAATATGACTTCCATTGGATAACTTAAAATGTTCATAAGGAAAAATTAAACTTAAATTTATTTTTTTTGGTTTTTTATTGAGATCAAAAATTTGTTTTTCCGCAAACACACTGAGCGATCTTAAACCACCTTCTCTATCACGATATCTTTCTTCAACCCCGTCACGAGCCTTCACAATTTCTCTTTTAGAAAGATCATCCAATTGAGTTTGATATGCTTTCCCTTCAAGACTTAAAATACTTTCTCCGGGATTTAAACCCATCATTAAATCTACACGATCACCAGGAGGATTTGCGGAACCGTCTTTAATAAGTTGGATATCAAATAAAGCAACGCCATACATGGATGAATAAAGAATAAAAAGATTGAAGATTAAAACATTTTTCATTCGGGTGAGCATAAATTCTCCTTAAAAATAGGGTCCACAGGTTTATCATTATTAGTGCATTGCGTCAATTTTTGTGTTAATTTCGCTAACTAATTTTTAAAGGAGTTACCCATGAAATTATTATTCATTTTAGTTTTAGGAACTTTAACCAATCATTTCAATTTATATTCTGCCGAAGCCACCCGATTACGTATTGTGATGGTATCTGATGGTGTTAACTCTTGGCGAAGAAATCAAGGAGCAAGCCTGGAGAATGGTTGTAGACACAATTTGATGTTTCTTAAATCACTTTTATCGGATGCTCTTGGACAATTTGCTGATCGTTATACCCTCAATGGTGATCCAGAAAATCCTGTGGAATCGTTTCCACTCAATGGCGAATCTGTGACTCCCAATTCGGTCATGAGTTTTCTCAACAGCGATGAATTTATAATTCAGCCAGGAGAAAGCATTCTTTTTTATTACTGTGGGCATGGAGCCATGCAGGAAGATAAAACCCGCACGGATTATAAGCAACATTATCTACTCTTTGGCAAAGCTGGACCCACGGATCAAGGAGTTCTTGCTCGTGTCGATTTAAGAAATGTCCTCGTTCAAAAGAAAGCGAAAGCTGTTTACATTATTACCGATGCTTGCAGCAATTTTCAAAAAATTGAACCCGTGGCTGGAGAGCCAGAACCCACTCCTGATTACTTAGCTTTTTATGAACTCTTTTTTAGAGCGGATGGTTTGTACGATATTCTTGCAGCCGCACCAGGGGAAAGAGCTTGGTTTGATCAAAATGGTGGGATGTTTACATCGGCTTTCGTGGATATTTTTTATAAACCTCTCAATAAACTCGATAAAAATCAGGATGGCTCAACGAATTGGAAAGAAATTTTTCCAACTCTTCAGGAATATACTCAAAGAAGATTTTTAATGTTAAAAGAACAGACTCGCTTGTCGCCAGAAGATCGCCAACGAGCAGATAGTATTTTTAATTTTAAGTCACAGACACCGACCTATTATTTTTTAGGACAATGGCCACAGTAATTTTTTATTTCTGCTGAATTAATACTTTTTCTAATATTAACGTATTCTCTTCTTCCGAATGAAAAATGACTTCAAAATCGGAAATGGGTTGCTCTAGCTTAAAATCAAATTTTAATTCCTGAATAGCTTTTTTTGCATCAGGAATTATTTTTTTGAATAAAAGATTATGATTCCCAGCAAAAACTCGAATCATCATTGGTTTAAAAGAATTAAAAAAAATTTTCATATGATAATTTCCTTCCAGTAAATTCAAATACGGACCAAAAATCAATGACCCCGTTCCGCGAATTTTATTCTCATCTACCCTCTCACCTTGCAAATTAAAATCATCCACCGTTAATGCAATCTCGTTTGTGATTGGATGCTCCAAAAAAGATTTTTGATAGGGATAAAGCTTTGCTAAATCTGGCATAGAAAAGCTTGGAGGCAATAGAGAATGATGATTATAAATTTTATCAAAAATAAATTTATTTAATAATTTTTGTTCTGCTATCGCTTGATCTAAATTTATTCTCATCGAATCATTTTCTGCTAAAGGAAGATACGTTTTAAAATCATCCGTCTTAAAATATTGATTTTCTTTTTCAAGAAACAGCCACGGCATATTAGTTTTTATAAAATTATTTAGCCTAAATAATTGTGGCTCATTGCTAAAAAAAGCCGTTCTATCTTTTATATTCGCAAATAAAGAGTTTCCAATAAAACTGTTCGGGGGTTTAATATTCAACAAATCTAAAACAGTAGGAGCAATATCAAGAAGAGATACAGGATGTTCATATTTTCTATTTTTTTCTTCCTGCAACCCAAGAATAAAAAGCGGAATCCAACTTCTTTTCACTTGATCAGGGATGAGATTCAAACGCGGTTCAGGAAACCAAGATGGATGATCGGCAAAAACAATGACAATTGTTTCATTAGCCAAACGACTTTCTGGATTTAAATAAATCCAATCTAAAAAACCTCCGATCACATGATCAACATATTTCATGGTGCGATGCATGAGAACCGTTTCCTTCGTACCCGACTCTTTTTCACCCACATTCATATTCTCATACTCAG
>CAZFSQ010000122.1:0-3661 GCA_964521975.1 uncultured Oligoflexales bacterium
TCAATAAACTTGAAAACGCTTTTGTGTAATAAGCAACCCAATCAAAAACGGTGTTATCAATATCGGTGACAATTAAATTTATTTTTCGTGTCATAGATGATGCAATTCAAATTACCAATGTTCTTTCATGAAAGTTTCAGGCAAATGGAGTCCTAAAGCATATTCACGATCCAATCCAATCAGACGCACGGACAAAAAATGCTGAACCCATGGGTCAGCTTCGACTAATAGTTTTTTCCAAGGACCATCCGCCACAGTCTTTCCTTGATTTAAGACTATTATTCTTGACGAAAATCGTAAAGTGACTTCTACATTAGTCGTTGCGATCAATTGTGAATTGTGTGCTTTCTCTTTGGTGAGATCATGGATCATGTTGAGAATGATGGTAGAGGTCACGGGGTCAAGACCTGATGTGGGTTCATCAAAAATAGCGAGTTGTGGGTTGGTGGTTAAACAGCGGGCAATGCCAATTCTCCTCTGCATTCCTCCTGATAATTCATAGGGAAACATTTTTAATGTACGGGAAAGTTTAATGGCACTGAGCAGCATTTTTATTTGCTCATCCCTTTCTGTCGATGGCATGTCCGTCATATGTTCCATTGCAAAAGTCAAATTATCTTCAACAGTCATAAAATCAAATAAAGCCCCTTGCTGAAAAGCCATGCCAATTTTTTTTTGAGTTGCGAGGCGTACTTCATAGGAAGCCTCTTGCATGTTGATGCCAAAAAGTTCGATGGAACCTTCGTCCGGTTCGATGAGTCCCAAAATAATTTTTAATAACGTCGTTTTACCGCATCCGCCTGGCCCTGTGATGGAAAGTTTTTCATTCTCATTGAGAGAAAAACTAACATCATCTAATACTGGCCGACCATCGAATGATTTAGAGATATGATTTACTTTTAAAATTGTGTCCATAGGTATATGGTTTAAATTATCAGTTTTTATGATGATGTTCTAGTGGTAGAAAAAAATGCAAGATGATCCTATTAAAAAATTTCTTTCGTGGTTTAAAAAAGCCGCGAAAAAAGAAAAGTTTCCTGACGCAGTTTCCTTAGCGACATGTTTTAAAAATAAACCCTCGGTTCGTACCATGCTGTTTAAGGGAATTGGTGAAAATAAATTTCGATTGTTCACCAATTTTCAGAGTAGAAAAATGCTGGAGATGGAAAAAAATCCTCACGCTGCCTTGTGTTTTTTTTGGCAATCGCTTTATTTACAGGTGCGTGTGGAAGGGAAAATTAAAAAAATTTCTCAAAAAGAGTCAGAAAAATATTTTTATTCAAGACCGCGAGATTCGCAAATCAGTGCCTTGATCAGTCCGCAAAGTGAAAAAATTAAATCGTTTTCTCAACTGAAAAAAGATTTTTTAAGGATGCAAAAAAATCTTGAAGGCAAAAAAGTTCTGATGCCTTCGCATTGGGGTGGATTTGCATTAGATCCAACGAGAATTGAATTTTGGATTGGTTCCACCTTTCGTCTTCATCAACGTATTGTGTATGAAAAGCTGAAGAGTGGTGGGTGGAAAAAGTTTGAAGTAGGTCCGTAGTTTTGTGATTTTGACCTATAGCGTAGGTTAAAAAGTGCTTTTTTGACCTACGAAGTTGGCTAAAAATATTGAAACAGACCCATGTGTTATGTTATTATCATAAATGATGATTACGCGAATTCTCCAAAAACTATTAGCAGAAGAAATTGCTAAGCAGAAAAAGAGTATTGTTTTACTTGGTCCAAGACAAACGGGTAAAAGTACATTGTTGCGACAATTAAAACCTGATTTGGTTATAGAATTGTCGGATGAAGAAGTTTATCGAGAACATTTAAAAGACCCCTCTCTGCTTAAATCACAAGTTTTAAGTTTGAAAAAGAAAGCTGTCATTTTAGTTGATGAAGTGCAAAGAATTCCTTCTATACTCAATACGGTGCAATATTTAATTGATCAAAAAAAAGATTTTCTGTTTTTATTAACAGGTTCTTCGGCACGTAAGTTAAAACGTGGAGATGCGAATTTACTTCCAGGGCGTGTCTTTTGGTATCATCTATATCCTTTCACCTATCATGAAATCAAAGATCAATGGAGTTTAGAGAAGGCACTTACGCAGGGGACATTGCCAGAGATTTATTTAAATGATTATGGACCCGAATTGTTATCGAATTATATTAACACTTATTTGCGAGAGGAAATTCAAGCAGAAGCTCTCATTCGTAACATAGATAGTTATGCTCGGTTTTTAGATTTGGCCGCAGAGAGTTCGGGCAAGATGATCAATTATTCGGAATTATCTTCAGATAGTGAAATTCCCAAAGAAACGCTCCGGCGTTTTTATGATTTATTGAGTGATACGTTGATTGTGCATCGCCTGCGTGGTTACACGGATATTAAAGGTTCGCGAAAAGCAGTGCAAAAAGAGATGTTTATTTTTTTTGATATGGGTGTTCGTAATGCTGTTTTAAAACAACATCGGAATGTATTTACGCCAACCCAGTATGGTGAGTTATTTCAACAATGGTTGATCAAAGAAATGATGGCTATTGCCAGTTATAAAAAGTTAGATTGGGAATTTTATTTTTATCGCGATGATTTGCAGCAAGAAGTTGATTTGATTATAGACTGTGGACAAAAAATCATGGCGATTGAAATCAAATATTCTAAAAAATTTAAACCAGCTTTTGCAAAACATTTATTAGCATTTGAAAAGTATGCTAAGAAAAAAGTTGAACTTTATTTGGTTTATTGCGGCGAAACAGCACAGTTGCGAAATAATATTCAAGTGATTCCTTATCAAAAGTTTTTAGAAACTTTCATTTGAATTTAATGAGAAACACCATTAAGATTATTTTTTAGTATTTCAAGTCATACGGGCCTATAGCTCAGTTGGTCAGAGCAGCCGGCTCATAACCGGCTGGTCCCTGGTTCAAGTCCAGGTGGGCCCATTTTTTGTCAAGCTTTTCGAATCAAAGAGAATTTTTTTTATTTTTTGGGAGGTTCTTGTTATAGAATTTTATAAAATAAAATTTATTATATGGATCGTGGTGCTTCTGGAAACTGGATGCATATCTGGATGGTCTATCAAAGTCCCAAAGTTTGCAAATGAGAAAATTGTAGAAAAAATTACGGAATGCCCTGATTTTAGTGGGAAGTATTTATTTGAAGAAAACGCATGTAGCAGAGTTCCGGGTAAAAGTTATCGTTCCCCTATAGATTTTGTAGATGAATCCTCAGTGAACATTAGTCAAACTGGGTGTGAAAATTTACGAATTTCTGGAGAGAAATATTTTTTAGAAGATAATGAGTTGGAAGCTATTGAGTTGCAATTGGATAATTCAAAAAATAACGCTCAATCTTTTATAAAAAAGGGTGAAGTTTTTTACTTAAAAGAAGATAGACAAGTAGGCTGTGGTGCATTGGGTTGTGGGGTTGAGTCTTTAGATTATTGGGTCCACCTTAAAGATTTAAATAATGGAGATATAGAATTGACGAGCGGCCGTCGAGAAATGGGAGCATGGTTTTTTATTATTCCCTATTATGGTGCTATGGAAAGTCATTGCGTTCTAAAAAAAATTAAGAGATAAAAATGCAGGAAAATATAAGATAGTGGTGGGATATTTTTTTGAAAAAAAGGTCTTAACTTTGGTTTTGACTAAAATGAATTTATTCCCACTC
>CAZFSQ010000122.1:3671-6583 GCA_964521975.1 uncultured Oligoflexales bacterium
CTACATTTATAAATGCAAATGAAATATTTGAGGCTATGACTTCACTGGAAACTTAGAGCCAATGTTTAAATTAATCACTTAAACTTTGTCTCATGCATTTGATGCAAATATATCATCAGCTCCTTCCAATATAAGTCGAACACTTCAGATGCTCCCATTAATTCAAGAGATCGCCATGCTGATCGCAGTATCGTAAGATCCATGAATTCAATATCGCGGTAGATTGGATTCGGTAATTCTGTATGCCTTGCAGCAAAAGTTTTTTGAATTAAGGTTAGAAGATTGGATAAATCAAGTGTTTTATTTCTGAAAAGCAAAACGAGATCATAAATATCTTTAGCTCTGGAATTACCGGCCTCACGCATAATAAGTGCATGAAGTTTTTCGGCAACAATTTGCTCCAAGGGATAAACCGACCAAGAGATAGGTTTGCTATCGGGTAATATTGATGGCATCACTTCAATCTTATGTGCAGGAATAAAATCTCCAAAGCCTATATCCAAATGAATACGAGAGAGTTTTTTAATTTTATTTTCCTGTGCAGGAGGTTCTCCTATTTGAAATGCAGCATCAAATCTAATTCCTGGATAAGTTAACTCTTTTCCAAGGTCTCGCGTTTTGATATCGCCATACCAAAGGCCATCATCGAGGTCCAAGCTTAAAGCATTCTTTATAGAACTCATGACATGATTATGTTTCATGTCTTTTGCCAATGCATCAATATCGCGAGTGAAACGCATTGAGTTGGCACTCTTTAATAAAACAAAACCTCCTTTAAAAATTAGATTCCGTGCCAATTCAGCAGTTACCTCAATTCGTGCCACAGCTCTCTCTAAGGCAACAATCATTCGTAAATCATTAACTCCCAATTTTTCGTTCGTTGTTGCGAGTTGTTTCAATATCGTCATGATTTTACGAGCACGCTCTACATTCATGACAAAGCCTCCAAGTACGGTAGAATTCTTTTCTTTACTCCAAGTTTTTCTGCCATTTTTAATAAATCAGACATATTTATTTTTTTTTCTTCCAATGCTAAACGAACAGCTTTTAGAATAAATTGAGGCCCACCCACTAAATTGTGAAACCGCAAACAATCAACCAGTGTTCGTGCGATGCTCGTGATTTTAATTTCATCTAAATTTGTGATTCCAACATTCCATTGGGGATTACGACGACGCCAAAGCCTAATACCTTTCTGATGAGTTGTTTTACTGGCATTGACTAAAATCCATGTTTTTTTGGGAATAACATCTGTGAGGTGAAAATAGACCAGAGCACTGATTAAACAAATTGCTGAAGGTTGGCCTAAACAAAGTAAATGGATTTTGAACTGATCTACTTCTGAAATATCAATTTGATCTTTAAAGACATATACACCATGAGAAATACGTTCAATAACTTTGGTGTCTAATAACTTCTGAATAGAATATTGAGTTAAACCTTCTTTTTTTGCTTCAGACCATTTAAAAGGGCGAGACTGAAGGTTTCTTGGCAATGAATTCATCATTTTTATAATATAACACGTTTTGTTATACGTGTTATATTATAAAAATATTTGCAGATTAATTTTGGATTGTTTTTTTATGTTTCTTTCTTCTGATATTACCTAAATTAAGCATTTTTAATTTCCCCTCTTTTTCTAAAAATTCCATTTTTGTGTAAAATTTTTGTGACAGCAGTTTTGGATATACCCATTTCCTTTGCAACTCTCCTTGTCGAATAATTATTCTCTGTGTAAAGTATAATGACTTTTTTAGATTCGATTGGCCTTTTTTTCCCACCGTACCGAATACTCTTGGATTACGGTAACTGGTTCGACTAATATAGCCCTAAGGCCATTTTTTATCGAAATTTTCCGAATGGTCATTATGTAAGAAATGACAACTAAATCCCAATTACTCAAAAAATTAAGAGTAGAACTCATCAAAGTTGCTGATCCTGACAAGGCTTTGCAAATGAAATCTTACATGAAATCACAGATGCCGTATCATGGAGTTCCTGCTCCTATTTTAAAAAAAATTTGCAAAAGTGTTTTTGCTGATATTTACTTGCCGAATGCAGTCACTTGGCAAAAGCATGTTTTAGAACTTTGGCGTCAGGCAAAATTTCGTGAAGAACGTTATGGAGCATTATTTCTTGCAGGACATAAAAATGCTGACGATTATCAGACTGTAGAGGCCATGAAAATTTATGAAGAATTGATTGTAACGGGAGCGTGGTGGGATTATGTGGATGATATTGCGACCCATCGCGTGGGGACAATTCTTATGCGTTATCCTGAGCCTATAAAACGTTTGATGCTGAAGTGGTCTAAATCATCAGATATTTGGAAGCGAAGAACGTCGATCATTTGTCAAATTAGTGTTAAAGAAAAAACTGATTTAGATTTTCTCTATCAGTGTATCGAACCCTCGATTGGTTCTAATGAATTTTTTCTACGCAAAGCAATTGGCTGGGCATTGCGTCAAGTTGCATGGCGTGACCCAGATGAGATCATGCGTTATGTGAAAAAAAATAGTGAGAGACTGAGTTCGCTTAGCAAAAGGGAAGCGTTAAAGAATGTGATGAAAAATGTGACGAAAAATATAAAAGGTTTACAAACATGAATGCAGTGATCCCAAACTCTCCCATTCGTGCTCTCCTAAAAAACCCCAGTTTCATTTTTTTTGAATGGGTGCGTTTTTGGGGAACGGTCGCCTTGCAAATGCAATCAGTTGCGATTGGTTGGCTGATTTATGATATTACCCACGATCCGTTTTATCTGGGATTGGTGGGTCTTTCTATTTTTGTTCCCAATTTAATTTTTGCCTTGTGGGGTGGCGAAGCATCGGATCGTTATCCAAGAAAGTGGATTATTTTTTATTCTTTTTTTGTTTTGACTCTTATTTCTACAGGTCTCTATTTTTTATCGC
>CAZFSQ010000123.1:0-6575 GCA_964521975.1 uncultured Oligoflexales bacterium
ATTACATGCCGAAAGAAATAAAATAATGGTACGAAGGGAGCGAGTTTTGTAAAAGAAATATTCATTAAAAATACCAAGCAAAAATGGCCCAAGAGGTAGAGAGATATGTAAAGAAAGTAGATTGCTAAATGATAAATTAGAATGTGCTAATGCAAATACCAAACAGTTACAATAGGCTCCTAAAATAAGCCCAAAACGATTTCTTAAAAATTCACCGATTCCCAATCGAAAAAATATTTCCTCGACGATCGGAATCCATACGATAAAAGAAATGAGTTCAATAGATGAAGCGGTGCTAATTTCACTAGACATTGTTGGATAAATGAAGAACGTAAAACTCGATAATAAAAGGCTACCGAGAATGATGATGATACTTGGAAAATACCAATGATTTTTGCTGAGTCGCTTGAAGTTAAAAAATAAAATAGCAGTGGATAGAATGGAGTGAAATAGAGCGGGGCCCAACCAAGAGTAAATAAAATAATCAGATAAGAATTGATAAATAGATGTCAAACACAACGCAATCAAAATTGTTGATGCGATCGCCTGCAAAATAAAAATCACCTAAAACCCCGAAGCTTGCTGATGTCCACCTTTGGGTAATCCAAGAATTTCCTGTATCAGTTCGAGTAAGTTTCGTACATCATTCTTAACGACATAGCCATTAGCTCCTACAGCGGCTCCAGCATCTTGATTCGATGAACCAGATAGTGATGAGTGTAAAAGAACGGGTACGGTATTAAGTGTTGGGTGTTGCCGAACTTGTTTTGTAAAAGTGAGCCCATCCATTTTAGGCATTTCAATATCACTAACAACAAGATCTACATGGGAGGGATTGGAAAGATCGTTGCCTAGTTTTACTAAGAGATCATAACCGTCTTTACCATTGGTTGCTGTTGAGACGCGAAATCCTTGTTTCGTTAAAAAACTTCTGACGTTATTAATAATTAAACTGGAATCATCGACCAAGAGAATATGAGCGAGTTGATTTTGTTGAGGGGCGGCTGTTGTGGGAATAGAAGTGACGTTGCCTCCTGCTTGTTGGCCTGCCATTTGTTTTTTCATCGCTTCAAGATGTAGGAATATATCATTGGGATGGGCTAAACCGAATCTATCAGCATCATGTGCGGAAGATCTATCGGACATAATCTCCATATCATGTAATATTTTTTCCATGTCGATAATGAATAAAAAATCATTATTATTGAGCAGAACCATTCCTGAAATATTAGCATCAGAATCTCCAGAGGGGGGTAATACTTTCTCCCACGACACTCGCCGAATGCGGTGTGTTGAATCCACAATGAACCCAGCTCTTTTGAGACTAAATTCAGTGACAATAATTTGCTGTGCTGGGGAGACTTGTGAATCTTTATCTCCTAAAATTTGTTTTAAATTAATGACAGGGATAGGGGTTCCCCGTAAGTCAAAAATTCCTGCTACGCCTGGAACTTTTGTCGCCAGAGGGTTGATTTTAGGCATTCGCAACACTTCGCGTACTTTAGCAACATTGACTCCATACAACCCTTGAATGATTCGACCATCAGGGAGATGACGAGTTAAAGTAAATTCAATCATCTCAAAAACGCTACCGCCTAATTCCATTTTATTGAGTGCTTCCATAATAATTCTCCATGAAATTCAAAAATGGATTGGAGTCTTTTATAGAATCCAATCTCCCCTGTCATGCCCAACGACTCTTGCGGAGCAAGAGGAGTGCCAGGGCATCTTGTGTAACACCAATCACCGGCACACACATTATCTACTGCTAATATCGACCTGATACGACTGAAACTTTAGTTTTCACCAGTAACAGTAACGGTTATTTGGGCGAATGAAGTGAGTATGGGTTTCTGTATTGAAAGATGGAACTTTTTGATAATTAAACTGATTATTTGATCTTTTTTTATATTATAAAAGCTCCATAAAACGTATTTATGTTACTTGATTTTTTACTCACTCAAATATTTTAAATTAAATCCAGTTTTGGTTATTTTCTCTTTTTTCTCATCATCAAAATATTTTTCAATTTTTCCTAATGGTGAATCATAAGAAATAACAAAACATTCATCGCATAAATCAATCGAGTTGGCTTTTGCCGGAGTTTTTTCATTGAGTAATATTAAATTATCTTTAAGACGTAATGCGATGATGTCTGATTGAAATAGACCTCGCAGTAAAAGTTGATCCAAATTGAGATACGATTTTTTAATTTTTGCTAGGTCGGACGATAAAAAAGTTAATTCATGCTGGACAAGGGTGAGATCGCTATTAACATAAATAATACTTTGTTGATCTGTTCCTGTGATATAGATGTGGGGATGAATACCTTTAAAGCGATTAATGCTGAGATTTTTGATAGAGATTTTTTCCTTGATATTCAAATCAACATAGTCGATCAATAAAATTTCTTCGCTGGAGGTGGCTAAGATTAAGTTGGAATCTTTAATGGGGGTCAGCCAATCTAGTTCATGATCGAGTTTTAAATCAAGCGTATCATAAATCCATTCTTGCTTAGCAAGAGTCTCAGCAAGATTGACGATGATGAGTGATTTGTCGGATATGGATAAAATTAATTTTCCGTCATCAGAAATCTCACCAGAACTTATGGATTGGTTTTCTCCGACAAGTGGTCCTAATAGAACGGAACCTTCTATTTTTCCTTGAGCACTTAATTTTAAAATACCCACGGACTTTAATGAATCATAGACAACTAAATAGCCATCGGTTGAATGAAAGGCGGCTGAGTTCGGTGTGCCTTGGAATTTAAAGGGATTCTTTGCTTGAGAACCTTCTTTATTGATAACCTCGATATGCTTAGTTGATAGATCCACGACATAATTACCATTAAGATCGCTGATGACGTTTCGTGTTGCATCGGACTCAGCAGAAGATAGATAACTAAATTTGAGTGAGAGATCTTCTAAATTAAAAACATGGACTCTTTTAACATGAGCATCAGCAAGTGCAAAAACATTGGCAAGAGAGTTTGATTTAAGAATGACGTCGGTTGTTGTTTGTAATGTATCTCCGATCATATTGCTCTTGCCATCTGGATTCTTTTTTTGGCTTGATCCGCTCGCACAAGAAATTAAGAAATAAAGAGTGATAAAGTGTAAAAAATTAAAAGCCATAACTACCTCCTAAGTTGAAATGTGTGATTGGTTTTTGAATTTTGATATCTAGTTTTTTGAATTGATAGAAATGTTCTGATACGCCCATGCCAAAAACTCCCCAGAAGTCTAAGATAATGGGAAACATGGCTTCTAAATTAAATTTGTAACCGTGACTCGTTGCATGATCTTCAAAATTTACATAGGAGTCATCAAATTTAAGTCGATGTGTTCCATAGTATAAATTAGCACTACTTGTCAGATGAAATTGCCCCCATCGTGTCAATGGGTCATCAAAAGGAAAATAACGATATGCTAGTCCAAGCCCGTAAAGAGATGATTTTTCTTCAATATAAATTGCATTCTTAGAAGTTGTTTTGAATGACTCTAATCCCATGCTTTCGATTTCAAAATTTCCACCAAAATTTTCGTAAATAAACTGGCGATAGGAGGCATTAAAACCAGAATTGTTTTCATTTGCATTATGTAGCAATTTTTTATTCTCTGATTCGTTTCTATGATAGCGAAATAAATTGAGAGAAAACCAATGCTGTTTATAGCCATGAGAAATGTTATAGAGATCTTCATAATCATAAAACAAATCCATACGAGCAGCTAAAACAATTACCGAAGCTCCTAGAGTATCAAAGAAAGTCACTACATTATTAAATGGCCCAATAGATTCTTCATCGCGAGGATATTTTCCATCAAAACTTATAAGATGAAATAATTCATGGGTTAGCAAGGCCATCCTTTGATATTTAGTGAGTTTCAAAAAAATGTTTTGCTGAAGGGTAATGCTATTCTTATCTGCGTTTGTAACAGCATCAACAACGCGATTATTTTCTAATTTAATTTTTTGTTGGGTCCATTTAAATTTAATTTCCTTACTTTTGAAATCGGAATTTTTTCCAATTTGCGAATTAAATTGTGCTAACGTTTTTTGACAAAATGTAATTTGATCCTGTGAAAGGTTTTTGAGTAGAGAACAATAATAAGTATCGCGATCATCTTCTTTACAAACACAAAGATCTTGAGTTTCTGTATTAGGAATTTCATCCATGACATCTTTAATTTGGTTGAGCGTAATAGCTAATTCCAAATCAGATGCATTTCCACCATTGCCAATAAATGTTGCTGAAAATGCATGGAATGGGGAAAGTGAAAAACACGTGAAGAAAATTTTGACTAATCTCATAATTTGCCTCCTGTCGGGCTAAGGTTTATTAGAATTTGATAGAGTCTTTCTTGATGGTTGGGTTTGTAATTTTCAGAAAAACTTTGTAATTTTTCTGAAAAATCAGCAATAATTTTTAGCAAACTTTCATAACCATGTTGATCGAGAGGAAGAATGAGAGCTTGAGCTTGTCTTTCCGATATAGAAAAATGATCTATGGCATCTTTAGCAAGCAGTAAAGATTTTTTATGAAATATTTTAATTTTTTCATCAGAAATGTTTTGATTCGCAACAACTAATTTGGCATTTAAATGAATTTTACCCTTAGGGTCTTTGATTAAATACTGATGCTTAATTAAAAACGAAATAGATTTTTCAATTCGAGCATGAGAGGAAACATGTCCTAAAAGAGAAAATATTTTATGGGGATTGTTTTGAATTTCTTCCATTTGAAATGCGTCTTTGACATAAACATTGAGCCAATCGGTTAATAGATGGGAGGATACTTTAACCCGTTTAGTTTCATTAGTTTCAGTGGTCGAAATTTCAGATTTTGAAGTGAGTTCAATTTTTTTTCCAGTAGCTTTAGAGAAGATCCAATCTTTAAAATATTGTTTTTCTTGAATGCTCAAAGCCAAAATTTGACTGATCACTTCAACTCGTTCGGGTGTTATATTTCTCTTACCTTTTAGAATAAGTGATATTAATGCAGGGGAACAACGAGGAATTTTCTTAGACATCTTTAGGATAGAAAATGCTCGATCCGTCTTTTTTCTAAAAAGGATCATATCTGTTAAATATTTAACAGGGTCTAAATAATCCATGATGATAGGTCGTTTGTTCATATAAATATCTTATCGGAATTTCTGTAAAAAAATAAAGGCTTTATAAAAAAATAATTTTTACAAAGTAAAAATAATCACTCATATTTGGAGTTGCCTAGAAGGCTAAGAAATGCTTACCCAAACGAAATCAATTCCAACATCTTAATCTCATCGCGTAAATTCGCAGCGACTTCAAAGTCGAGTTCCTTAGCTGCTTTTTCCATCTCACGTTTGAGTTGTTTAAGCACTTGATCCATATCTTTAGGATTTTCAATGTGATGCTTTATGAGAAGTTGTTCCGAAATTTTTTGTTCGTCTTGTGTGGCAGAAATATTTTCTCCAAGACCATAAATTTGTTTGAGTCCCATAGGCAATTCTTTTTGAATGGTTTGAGGTGTGATGCCATGTTCAGTATTAAATTGCATTTGTTTATTGCGACGGCGAGAGGTTTCTTCCATACAGGCTTTCATGGAATCTGTAATTTCATCAGCATAAAAAATTACGCGACCTTTCTCATTTCTTGCGGTGCGACCCACAATTTGAATCAGGGATGCTCGCGACCTAAGAAACCCTTCTTTATCAGCATCTAAAACGGCAACCAATCCAACTTCAGGTAAGTCGAGACCTTCACGCAGTAGGTTAATGCCAATGAGAACATCGATGTCTCCTTTCCTTAACTCGCGAAGAATTTCTACACGAGCGATACTATCAATATCCGAATGGAGATATTTTACTTTCAGATTCATTTTTTGATAATGAGTTGCTAAATCTTCAGCCATTCTTTTGGTTAGGGTTGTAATTAACACGCGACATTTTGCGTCTCTAGTCTTATTAATTTCACTATAAAGATCATCAATTTGATTTTGCGAGGGTCGGACTTCAATTGTCGGATCGACCAGCCCTGTGGGTCGAATGATTTGCTCTGAATAAGCAACGCCTGATTGTTCGATTTCAAATTTTCCTGGAGTCGCAGAAACATAAAGCAATTTATTGACTCGCGACATAAATTCTTCAAACTGCAAAGGGCGATTGTCTAATGCGGCGGGTAAACGAAAACCATGATCAACTAAGACAGATTTTCTTGCTCGATCTCCACGGAACATACCGTGTAATTGTGGAAGGGTGATGTGAGACTCATCAAGAATCGTTAAAAAATTTTCAGGAAAATAATCGAGAAGAGTCGGAGGAGGATACCCTGAAGGTTGACCGTTGAGATAACGTGAATAATTTTCAATGCCCGGACAAAATCCAAGTTGCTCCAGCATTTCAATGTCGTGCATCGTTCTCTGCTCCAGTCTTTGATATTCAAGCAATTTACCTTCGCGTTTGAATTCCTGAAGTCGCACTGATAAGTCTGCGAGAACTTCTTTAATGATTTCTCTAATGTCATTACGATCTGTGACATAGTGACTATTGGGGTAGAGAGAAATTTCTTCCACTTGTCGCAATGTTTTTCCTGAT
>CAZFSQ010000124.1:0-6538 GCA_964521975.1 uncultured Oligoflexales bacterium
TTGACGGATGGAGCAGTCACTATCGCTAAATTAAATTCTAATGGTTGTGCTTCAGGACAAATTTTAAAATTCAATGGAACTGCTTGGGCATGTGATACCGATATTGGAACAAGTGGTATTGCTGCAAGTCAAATTACGGGACTCACCGCAGGTTCGATCCCCTATGTTAATAGTGGCCTCACAGAAAATAATAGCAGTTTATATTGGGACAATACAAACACACGTATTGGTATTAGTACGAACGCTCCAAGTGCTGCAATTCAAGCGAATACTTCCGCAGCCGCAGAACCAGGCATTATTGTCAAAGGTTCCGCAGCACAATCTGCCAATTTACAAGAATGGCGTAATAGTTCAGATACAGCTTTAGCAACTATTAATTCATCAGGAGCTTTACATTCCAAGTCTCACGTTGAAACCGAAGGTAATTTAAAAATAAAAGATTCGGGATCAAGTAATTATATTAATTTAGCAGCACCAGCAGGAATGACTGCGGATCGCACTTATACATTGCCTGATGCTCCCATTGCATCACGATATTTACAAACCGATGGCAGCGGAAATTTATCATGGCAAGTTCCTGCCGGAGCGGGTGATATGGATAAAGCAACCTATGATGCTGGAGGAACCGTTGGCATTGTTGATAATGCTGAAGCACTTAATGGTCAAACTGGGAGCTATTATCAAAATGCTGATAACATGAATGCTGGTACAGTTGCACAAGCACGATTACCGGGGACGACATCATTCTTAGGTTCAACGATTGAGAGTGCTGAAATTACCGACGGCACTATTGCATCAGGTGATCTTGCTGATAACGCAGTTAGTAATGCTAAAATTGCATCCAATGCCGTGACCAGTGCAAAAATTACTGATGGTACAATTGCCACAGCAGATATTGCGAGTAGTGCTATCACGACAACACTCATTCAAGATGGAACGATCGCTACAGGTGATCTTGCTGATACTTCTATTACCACAGCAAAAATTGCGGATAACAATGTGACCGCTGGTAAAATTGCAACCTCGGCAGTTACAACAACACAAATATTAGATGGAACGATTGCATCTGGAGATTTATCGGATGGATCTGTGACACTCGCTAAATTAGCGGGAACAGGATGTACGGATAATCAAATTATGCAATATGACTCTGGAACAGGAACGTGGAGTTGTGTGTCATCATTAAGCGGAATTACATTTAACTATACGAGTGTGAATGGTTTAACAGCGGGTTCTATTCCATTTGCTGATGCAACAGGAGCACTCGCCCAAAATAATTCACGCATTTTTTGGGACAGTACCAATCATCGTCTGGGTGTTGGGACAAGTTCTCCAAGCGGAGCCCTTCATGTTTCTGGTTCAGCGGATGTCGTACAAACTATTGTCCAAGGAACAGCAGGACAAACAGCCAATTTACAAGAATGGAAATCAAGTGACGGAACAACCAAATCTTATATCTCAACGAATGGTGGTTTGGGTGGATTTGCTGAAGGTCGCGAAGGAGCTAACATTGCATCGGCAATGACGCTAAATCTTGGAAGCGATGGTAACGTTTTTTACGTCACAGGAACAACAGGTATTCTTGCCATCTCAACAAAAGCCGCAGGCTTTCGTGCGACTCTGAGGTTTCAAGGTGAATTAACCATTACTCACAATACTAATTTAATTATCATGCAAGACGCAAAAGATGCAAAAACTCAGGCCAACGATCTCTTTGAATTTATATCTTTAGGATCAGGAAAGTGGATTGAAGTAACGCGACCATCGCAATACCCACAAACAGCGAATATGTTCCATGATGAAGCAAAAGTCACCACAGGTAATGCACTTTCATTAGTCAGTCCTCCATCGACAGAGGCCATGCAAAATCCTAGTGCAGTCAATGATTCATTCACACATCACTTCCATATGAAATCAGGGTCCTATTCACTCATTGTGTATGGAAAAGAATTAACAAGTAGCGGTACAATCTCTTGGACGCTAGATGGTACGGCTATTGGATCACAAGATTGGTACAATGCAGCACCTGGTTATACAACCAAAACAATTGCGATCACGGTTAAATACGATGGAGATCACACCCTCATAGGAACAGTGTCGAGTAAAAATGGTTCTTCATCTGGGTATGATATGCAATTAGTAAAAATTTATATTAGAAATTAAGGCCAATTTAAAATAATCTTAAACCCACTCGAACTCGCCGAAAAGTTCGCTTGAAAATTTTTCATGCCATCTTTCGTGTCTGGATAAAACAAAAATTGATTATCCACCATTTGAACCGACCGCGAAAAAAATGAAAAAGCCCCCTCACCAAAACGAATAAAAACCAATTCAATTTCACTAAAACCTATCAATTTCGATGAATCAAAAATTCCAACCCACTGTTCATCATCATTGACAGAAACTGTGCCAAATAATAATTGAACGGCAGGGCCAAAACGAATGAGAAGATCTGGGAAATAATTTTCTGGAGTAATACCTAACTGCAAATAAAGTGGAATACTGGCCCCATATAAATTCGCCTGAATATTCTTAAGTGTTAAATTCGGATATTTCTCGTTCGACACCTCGCTCTGTAGAGCTTTAATCGAAAACCCAATATCGTAATTAAAATTAAGCAGTCCTTGCCGACGAAAAGGATGTTGCAATAAAATTCCCCACCCGCTTGTCACCACTGGCCTCAAATCATGATTGCAATAAAATTCATCGTAGCCTGGCTTTTGGTAACAAGGTGAATTCCCATTGGGTAATTGATCAACTTGATAAGTGACGTGAACCATATCGGTGGTGACAGTTTTATCAAAACCTAATTGATAGTTTTTTAAGAAGTCGAGAGGAGAGGAAAAGGACGACGACGAGCTTAAAAATAGCAAAAACAAAAAATGGATAAGGTTTCTTTGCATGATAAATTTCATTATATCGTGCGTAGAAATAAAAGTATATTTATTTCTATATCATATTATGATATAGTGATTCACATGATTAAGTCGATCAAAAATCAAACAACCCAAGATATTTTTGATGGTTTTAACTCAAAAGCAGCTAGAAAAATTCCATTTGAATTACATAAAATCGTTCGCAGAAAGCTCGACTTAATCAACTCCGTGGAGTCCCTTGACGATCTTAAAGTTCCACCAGGAAATCATTTGGAAATACTCAGAGGGGATCGGAAAGGATTTTATAGCATTCGAGTTAACCAACAATGGCGAATCGTTTTTCGATGGGAAAGCGGCCACGCCCAAGAAGTACAAGTAGTTGACTATCATTAAGAAAAGGAAAATCATTGATGCTACCCAAACGTAGAAGCCCCACTCATCCCGGAGAAATTCTTCAAGAAGAATTTCTAAAACCTCTAGCCATTACACAATCTGCTCTAGCACGACACCTTAAGTGGTCACATGCTAAAATCAACGAACTCATTAACGGCAAACGCGGCATCACCCCCGAAGTAGCTTTGGCTCTTTCCGATGCCTTCGGAACTCAACCAACTCTATGGATGAATCTTCAATCCAATTATGATTTATGGTGGGCACAAAAGACACATCAAAAGAAGCAACGGTTAATTCGTTTAGCTTCGTAAATTAAATAGACTTTCTAATTTCATCAGATTACCATTTTACCGTGATAGGATGCATATGACAAATCCAGACCTCTACCTCAAGCAACTACAACTTGGCCCGATGGAAAATTTTGTTTATCTCATCGGTTCTAAATCATCGCAAGAATGTTTTGTTGTCGATCCCGCATGGGAAATTCAAAAAATTTTAGACACTGCACAACAAGACGGCATGAAAATTCGCGGGGCCTTGGTTACTCACTATCATCCAGACCATGTGGGCGGGCATCTTTGGGGAAATGACATTCCGGGCTTATCAGAACTAAAAGAAAAATTAGATATTCCCATCTATGCCCATAAAAATGAAATTCCTGGACTTATACAAATTACAGGAGTGAATAAAAAAGATTTTCATGCCTGCGAAAGCGGAGAAAAAATTTCAACAGGGACCGTTGACATTACTTTGATTCACACCCCCGGTCACACACCTGGTAGTCAATGCTTTTTGATTGACCAGAAACTTGTCTCAGGTGATACACTTTTCATTTCTGGGTGTGGCCGCGTTGACCTTCCGGGTGGCGACTCTGAAGCAATGTATGAAAGTTTGACACAAAAACTTGCCAAGCTGCCCAAAGACACCGTGCTTTATCCAGGACACAATTATGACTCGTTACCTCACGCAACGATGGAAAAAGTTATGCTACTTAATCCTTATCTCAATATAAAATCAAAGGAAGAATGGCGTCGTCTGAGAGGTTAATTCATATAAAACGACAAAAAAATTTGGGTCGCCAACTACGAAAATCCCAATGGTGGCAACGACAAATTCAAAAAGGCGTGTGCTACTATTGTCATGCGATTTTTTCTGCCAAAGACTTAACTATGGATCATGTGATTCCTCTGAGTGAAGGCGGTGAATCTAAAAAAGGGAATGTTGTTCCCGCTTGTAAAAAATGTAACACAGAAAAAAAAGATCAGTCACAACTTGATTGGCAAAATATTTGGGATAAGATTAAAAGTTAATATGAAAAAAATTTTCCTACGCGACACTCAACTTAAAAACAAATCATCCCCACAACTATCTTCTTTTCTTTTGGAAGTTTTACAAATTCTTCGTTTTAACTTACTCAGTTTTATTTTGCTACCTAAAGAAATTTTGACAAAATCTTTCTCTAAAAATCCCGCTCACTTTCTGTCAGAGCCTTGGTTAAAATGGGTTGAAAAACTAGGGCCTGTCTATGGGAAAACAATACAAATTTTACTCAGTCGTATTTATCCTGATCCTTATGGTTTGATGAACCAATTCGGTTTTGATCGCATCTTTGGTGATTGGCCAACCATGCCTTTTACTGCTGTAAAAAAAATTCTTGCACATGAGTTTCCAGATTGGAAAAAAAATTTTGATATCGAAGAAAAACCACTCGGTTCGGCCAGCATTGCTCAGGTGCATCAAGCTCAGGATGAAAGCGGGAAAATTTGGGCAATTAAAATCGTCAAACCGCAATCTAAAAAAAGAATCTTTGAAACAACCGATGCCATTCTTGCATTTTTAAAAATGATGCGTCTTGTAGCCATGACCTCAAAGACAAAAAAAGTGATTTCTGAATTAACCGATTTATGTTTTTTGTTGCGAGAGGAAGTTGATTTAAGAAATGAAGCAAAAAATATCGAAAAAATTTCTCAACATCCCAAAATAAAAAAACAGAAAACGTTACGAATTCCCAAAGTGCATCCAGATTTTCAATCTGAAAACATTCTTGTCATTGAACTTTTTCAAGGGATACGTCTCGATAAAGTGGTTCAAGGTGAATATAAAATTACATCGGAGCAAAAAACACTACTCGCTAAAAAATTGTTGTCCGAACTTTTGATTCAAGTTTTTGAGGTTGGCCTTTTTCATGGTGATCCTCATGCAGGAAATCTTATTTTATTGCACGACGGGTCGGTTGGATTATTTGATTGGGGTTTAACAGGAGAATTTACCCCTACTGAACGAAAATATATCAGTGAAATTTTGCGTTCTTTAATTACCTTTGACTTTGATCGACTTATCCAAGCAATGACAGATATGGGTCATGCCTATGGGTCTACAGTCAATCAAACTAAATTAAAAAAGGAGTTGCACCAACTCGCTCAACAAGTTTTGAAAAATAAAAAGCATAAAAAATCAATTCAGGAAATTTTTGATCGTGCCATGAATATTGCTCAAAGCTCAGGAGTCACCATTCCTGATGGTTTATTACTCATGGTAAAAAGTCTTGTCACGATTGAGGGGCTTGCAAAAGGTATCGACCCCGACATTACTTTCGCAAAAATTGCTGCTCCCGTTTTAATCAAGGCAGCTCAGCCTAAAATGTTCGACTGGTTTAAGATGTTCAAGCAAGCAGCTAAGCTAAGAAAGTCAATGTGAGTGAATCAACTTTTATCACAAATTGAGAAAATTAATTTTGTTTCATCTCCCGATGGCATTAATTTTTTTCCATGGAACACAAAGAAAATTAGTTGGGGAATCGTTGGAAAAAACAAAACAGATCGCGAGAGTGAAATAATTTCTCTTGCTCCTAATTTACAACAAACCCACTCAACAATCATTCACGCATGTAATAACCAAGAATCCAAAATAGGAGACGGCCTTTACACTTCTAATAAAAACTTACCTCTTGTGATTAAAACGGCTGACTGTGTTCCTATTTTAACAGTGGATGCTAATCTTTCTTGGATCAGCAGCATTCATGCAGGTTGGCGTGGATTTGCGAGTGGCATTATTCAAAATTTAGTGGAAATTTTACCATCAAAAGAAACCTTTTTTCTTATTGGCCCTGCTATTGGGCCTTGTCATTTTGAGATTGATCAAGATGTTTTTGAAAAAATTTTCAAAACCTGTCCTCACGAAATTTGTGTCACTAAAGGAGATCACAAGAAATGGTTTTTTGATCTTCAAGTAGGAGCTGCCATTTTATTATTGGAAAATAAAATCCCCCC
>CAZFSQ010000125.1:0-6518 GCA_964521975.1 uncultured Oligoflexales bacterium
ATGGTTCTAAAAAAGAATATGACAAAGGGGTAACGTTTTTAGATATAGCAAAATCTATTGGCCCAGGATTAGCGAAAGCCGCCATTGCAGGAAAATTAGAGGGTGTCATTTACGATTTGTCAAGGCATCTTGAAACCTCTGGCAAGCTTGAAATGATTACGCTAAAAAATGAATCTGCTCTTGAAATTATTCGCCACTCGACAGCTCACGTCTTAGCAATGGCTGTACAAAAGTTGTGGCCAGGAACTCAAGTCACGATTGGCCCTGTGATTGACAATGGATTCTATTATGATTTTGCTTTTAAAGAGGGTATTAAAATTTCGGATGATGATTTACCTAAAATCGAACAGGTGATGCAAGATATTGTCCAAAAGAATATTTCTGTATCGCGAGAAATTTTATCGCGAGAAAAAGCGATAGAAACTTTTTCAAAGCTTGGGGAACATTTTAAAGTCGAAATTATTAAAGAGTTACCCGCTCATGAAGAAGTAAGCATTTATCACATGGGGGAGTGGTTTGATCTTTGCCGTGGACCCCATGTGCCAAACACATCGTTTTTAGGTGCATTCAAACTTTTGCATCATTCTGGATCGTATTGGCGAGGAGATGAAAAAAATGCACATCTGACAAGAATTTACGGGACTGCTTGGCAGGATAAAAAATTACTTGATGAGTATTTGAAAAATTTAGAAGAAGCTAAAAAACGCGATCATCGTGTCCTTGGAAAACAGTTGGAACTTTTTAGTTTTCATGTCGAAGCTCCTGCCAACCCTTTTTTTCATCCGAAGGGGCAAAAACTTTATACGACTCTTCAATCTTTTATTCGTCGAAGTAATCAAAAATATGGGTTTCAAGAAGTGGGTACACCCCTCATTATGAATGTTGAGCTTTGGAAAAAAAGTGGGCATTTTGATAACTATCGCGAGAATATGTATTTTACAAATGTGGATGATGCGGAAGCTGCTGTAAAACCCATGAACTGTCCGGGGCATTGCCTTATTTTTAAAAATGAACGTCATTCATATCGTGAGTTACCGATGCGACTGAGCGAGTTTGGTCGTGTTCATCGTCACGAAAGAAGCGGTGTAACGCATGGACTTTTTCGCGTGCGAGGGTTTATTCAAGATGACGCTCATATTTATTGTACCGAGGAACAAATTGGAGATGAGGTTGCAAGGGTACTGGAGCAAATCAATGAAATTTATACAGGTCTGGGATTTCATAAGTATCGCGTCGAACTTTCAACGCGACCGGAAAAATCAATTGGGTCAAATGAAACATGGGAAAAAGCTGAAGCCGCTCTTAAAAAATCTCTTGAAATGGCAGGGATTAAATATCAGCTGAATCCTGGAGACGGAGCTTTCTATGGACCCAAAATAGATTTTCATTTAATTGATTCGATTAATCGTTCTTGGCAGTGTGGAACTGTGCAGCTTGATTTTTCGATGCCAGCACGATTTGGTTTAGAGTTTATTGGTGCAGATGATAAAGCCCACTGTCCGGTAATGATTCATCGAGCGGTACTGGGAAGTTTCGAGCGTTTTTTAGGAATTTTTATTGAGCATTATGCGGGGCATTTTCCTATTTGGTCAGCACCGCAGCAAGCATTAGTTATGAACGTTTCTGATAAACAGTTAGATTATGCAAAAGGCGTAACGAATGAACTGAGAAAAGCAGGGTTGCGAGTAGATGCTGATGTACGAGGAGAGAAATTAAGTTATAAAATTCGGGAAGCTCAATTAGCAAAAACTCCTTACATGCTCATTATCGGTGATCGAGAAATGGAAACCATGACGGTTACGCCAAGATATCGTGATGGTAAACAGCTGGAGTCCATGTCGGTCATGGATTTTATTGAAAAGGTGCGATCGGATTGTGGAGAGCAGTGGGGATTGTGATAAGAGTCATTTCTTTTTTGTGGATAAGTTTTTTATCTTGGAAGGTTTTTTCATTGGAACACTTAAGAAAGCCCCCGCGAATTTTTCTCGATGGAAAAAATGGTGCAACCGTTGATGGTGGAGCAACGTGGGATTCGGATTCTATTCGAGGAAAGCTTTGTTTGTTTTTTTATGTAGATCCTGATGAAAAAGATTTGAATGATGATTTAGCAAAAAAACTTGAAGCAGAAAATTTTGATCACGATCATTTAACTTCCTATGCGGCAATTAATATGGCAGCGACATGGAAACCAAACGCAATCATCAATATAGTTCTCAAACAAAAACAGAAAGAACACCCGCATACGATTTATTTGCGTGATTTTGATAAGGTCTTTGTTAAAGAATGGAAATTAAAAGACGATTCTTATGATGTCATTTTATTTAATGAACTTGGGGAACCGATTTGGATTTTCGAGGGGAAAGTTCCGAAAGAAAAGGGTGATGAATTAATTGTATTGGTGCGAGCGAATATTGCTCGCTTAAAAGATCGAATAGGAAAACCTCCCATTGGAGACCCGCCTTAGTTTTTAAAATATGAATCAAAACATACAAAAGAAAATTTTTATTGGTGTTGCTTGGCCCTATGCAAATGGAGAGCAACACATTGGTCATATAGCGGGAGCTTATTTACCGTCCGATGTGTTTGCTCGTTTTCATCGAATGTGTGGCAATCAAGTTCTTATGGTAAGTGGTTCTGATACTCATGGGACACCCATTACGGTGAGGGCTGACGAAGAAAAAATTTCCCCTCGCGATGTGGTCAATCGTTATCACCCACTTTTTATTGATTGTTATTTAAAAATAGGACTGACCTTTGATTTATTTACGCACACGGATACAGAAAATCATTGGCAGGTCACTCACGATATGTTTCAAGTCCATCTTAAAAAAGGTTATCTCTATAAAGATAAACAAAAACAAATTTATGACGTAGAGGCAAAAAAATTTCTTCCTGATCGCTATGTCGAAGGGGAATGTCCTTTTTGTGGTTTTCAAGATGCGAGAGGGGATCAATGTGACAATTGCGGAAAAACTTATGACGCCGTGGATTTAAAAAATCCACGTTCAAAAATGTCGGGGCATAAAAACTTAGAGGTTAAAGAAACAGAACATTTTTTTATAGATTTAGGAAAGTTGAATGACCTGCTTTTAGAATGGGTTACCCAAGTTAATCAAGATCAACATTGGCGAGCCAATGTTTTTAATTACACCAAAACGCAACTTGAGATGAAAGAACTCAGAGGAAGACCGATTACTCGTGATATGGAGTGGGGGATTACGGTTCCTATTACTGGATTTGAATCCAAAAGAATTTATGTTTGGTATGAAGCGGTGATGGGGTATCTAAGTGCAGCGAAAGAATGGGCAAGTCTTCAAAAAACACCCGAAGCGTGGAAAGATTTTTGGGATGCTACAAAAGAAAATAATACGCAATCATATTATTTCATTGGTAAAGATAATATTCCATTTCATGCGATTATGTGGCCAGCCATGCTTATAGGATATGGTGGACTTCTTTTACCTTTTGATGTTCCTGCAAATGAATATTTAAATATGTATGGAAGAAAATTTTCTAAAAGTCGAGGTCACGTGATCGGCATCTCTGATGTACTTAATCGTTATCAAGTAGATGCTTGGCGATACGCACTTATTGCGATGGCCCCAGAGGGAATGGATGTAGATTTTACGTGGGATGATTTTTTAGAAAAAGTAAATAATGAGTTGGTAGCCAATTGGGGAAATTTAGTAAATCGTGTTTTGGGATTTACTTATAAAAAATGTGATGGAAAAATTCCTAATCAACATCAGTTACAAGAAGTGGATGAGAAATTATTTTCTGATTTGAAAGAGGGATTTTCTCGTGTAACGAAACTATATTCTCAAGTTAAGCTTCGCCAGGCACTAAATGAAACAATGAGACTTTCGCAAAGAGTGAATCAATATTTAAATGAGCACGCTCCGTGGACGCTCATGAAAACAGATTCAAAGAGGGCAGAATCTGTTTTGTTTGTGGCCATTCAATGTATAGATTGGCTCAAAGTTATGTTTTCACCTGTTCTTATTGAGAGCACACAAAAAATTCATGAGATGTTGGGATATGAAGGAGAGTGGAGTGGAAAACAATTTACGGAAATGGTGAAGGATCGTCATGGAGAACATTTGGTGTTGCGATATGACAACCAACAAGCTCAAGGCGTTTGGGAATTAAATAATTTGAAAGAGAATCAATCGCTCAAAGAACCAGGCCCACTTTTTATTAAGTTAGATCCAAAAGAAGTTGAAAAAGAAGTGAAAATTTAGAAAAATAATTTTATCAAAAACTTTTAAGATGCCCAGGCACTTCTCTCGCTTCGCGAGAGTCGTTGGGCATGACGGTGGAGAAAGAGAGGAAGTTGTCGATGATTGAAGTAAAAGGATTAACCAAAGATTTCGGTCCTATTCGTGCGGTGGATCATGTTAGTTTTTCTGTTCCGCACGGACAGATTATCGGATTTTTAGGGCCTAACGGAGCAGGTAAGTCAACTACCATGAAAATGATTACCTGTTTTATTGAACCTACCGAGGGGACGGCAATTGTTGATGGAAAAGATATTATTAAGAACAGTCTAGCAGTGCGAGAGACCCTTGGTTATCTTCCAGAAAGTGCTCCTCTCTATGGTGAAATGACTGTGGGTGAGTTTTTAGATTTTATTGCCGAGATGAGAGATATGTTGGGACAAGAAAAAAATATCGCTCTTGATCGTGTAAAAGATATTTGTTTTTTAAAAGATGTTTGGGAACAACCCATTGAAACTTTGTCGAAAGGATATCGTCAAAGAGTTGGGTTTGCTCAGGCTCTCGTTCATAATCCCAAGGTTTTAATTTTAGATGAACCTACCGATGGTCTTGATCCAAATCAAAAACATGAAGTAAGAAATTTAATTAAAGAAATGGGAAGGGATAAAACAATTATTTTATCGACACATATTTTAGAAGAAGTCGATTCGATTTGTTCGCGAGTGATTATCATTGCGAAAGGGAAATTGGTGGCCGATGCTTCGCCAGAGACGCTTAAAGAAAAGTCAAAACATCATAATGCTGTTCTTGTGTCGATGGACAGTCAGGATTCCGTTGATGGGGTGATGAACTACATTAAAAAACTTCATGACGTAGAAAATGTAGAGTTGATTAAGGCCGAAGAAAAGATGATTCGTGTATTTCCTAAACATGGCAAAATGATTTCTCAAACATTATCCAATGCAGCCAAAGATCAAAAATGGAATTTGAAAGAATTTCATCTTGAAAAAGGAAGATTGGATGATGTGTTTAGACAAATAACGTTAAATAACCATCGCTAAATTATAAGAAAGAGGGAGCATTAAAAATCATGATAAGTCGCAGTAAATTTTTTCCATTATTTAAAAGAGAATTTCAGGGCTATTTTAGATCACCAGTGGCCTATGTGTTTATTGTTATCTTTTTATTGTCGAGTGTAGGGTGCACTTTTTTTCTGGGTGGACTTTATGACAGTAACCAAGCATCGCTCGCTCCATTTTTTAATTATTTGCCGTGGCTTTATCTTGTGTTAGTCCCTGCTGTCGGGATGAGACTTTGGGCAGAAGAACGCCGTTCGGGGACGATTGAGTTACTTTTTACTCTGCCGGTAAAAATGAGTGAATCGGTTATGGCAAAATTTTTTGCGGGGTGGGCTTTTTTAGGCGTAGGACTCTTATTAACATTTCCTTTAATCATCACAGTTAACTATCTAGGTGATCCTGACAATGGAGTTATTTTTGCTAGTTATCTCGGATCATTTTTAATGGCAGGGTCTTATCTAAGTGTGAGCTGTTTCACATCTTCATTATCAAAAAATCAGGTGATCAGTTTTATTTTGGGAGTGATCATTTGTTTTATTATGGTTCTTTTAGGGTGGGGGGTTTTTACTAATATACTCATGAATATTTTCCCTGCATGGTTGATTGATTTTATATCTTTTTCAGGTTTCATGCCGCACTTTCAAAGTGTCAGTCGTGGGTTGGTAGATTCAAGAGATTTAATTTATTTTTTATCGGTCATTGTGATTTATTTGTCGCTTAATACGATTGTTTTAAATACTAGAAAGTCGATGTAGGTAGGAGAGGGAATAAAAATGTTAAAAAAAGGAATTCAATTATCATCACAGAATATCTTAATTTTAATCGTGATTGCGATTTCACTTAATATTATCGCGATGAAGTTATATTTCAGATGGGATGTGACGGAAGATAAAGTTTATAGTCTGTCGGAAGGAAGTCGCACGATTGTTGAAAAAATAAAAGATCCAATTACCGTTAAATTTTATTTTTCAAAATCTGCTAAAGAATTACCTCCGCTCATTAAGACATATGCCAATCGTGTAGAAGAAGTTTTAAAAGAGTTTGTGGGTTTTAGTAAAGGAACGATGACGCTTGAAATGTATGATCCTAAACCAGACACTGATGAAGAGGAGTGGGCACGAAAGTATGAGATTAATGGTGTGGCTTTATCGCGTGGCGAAGAAATGTTTTTGGGAGCTGTTTTTATTCAAGGAGTGAATGAGGTTCCTATTGCTTATTTTGA